>JAEKLQ010000036.1:0-6031 GCA_019509785.1 Fibrobacterota bacterium
AAGTCCCCTTTTTCCGCTTTCGTGACCGCATTGTCCATATACCTGGGAGTCATGGTACTAAGCGCGATAGTCGACCCCAAAACGATTATCCAGGGCGTAATCGTGAAGGTCGCCGTGATCATGGCTTTGATTAACGGCATCAAGGCGGCTATTCCCACCAAAGGGCTGGCGCGTGGAAGCGCCTGAAAACCCTTCTCCGGCGGAAATCATCGCCTGCTCGAAATGCGGATCGGAGAACCCGGAAGCAAAAAGATTTTGCCCTCATTGCGGTTTTCCCGCGGCTTTGGTTTATAAGCTACCCGTCTCGGCTTGGCAATCGATTGAGCCGGCGATAAAGGCATACGCCATCCTCTTCGGGGTCGACCTCCTTTTCCTATCGCTGAAAATAACCCCGAAAAGCATTCACCTGGAGATCGAAATACTCATCGATCTCCTATTTTATTCGGTCGTCCTATTCGCTGTTTATCCGTTCAGATCGAAGATCTTTTTTTTAAGCAGACGGTTTTTCAATGAATATTATTCGCCATTGAAAATGGTTCCCATGGCCATCCTGACGGGCGCGGGGATTTATCTGTACTTTCAACTAGTCGAAATGCTCGGGGTTTCGACCATAAGTTATCTCGAAAAGACGGATCTCGGGACCCTGAGGATTCCATGGGCCTTCATAAGCACGGTTTTGCTGGCTCCCGTTTTCGAAGAGATCTTCTTCCGGGGGTATCTCTTCCAGAAATTCCGATTGGTATTGAAGCCCGGGCAGACCATCCTTCTGCAAGGACTCCTCTTCGGAATCATCCATTTGAATCCGGCCATGTATATTTCCCACACCATGATGGGGATCCTATATGGTTACTTTCGATATCGGACGAAATCATTGCTGCCCGGCATCGTGTGCCATGTCCTGTGGAATTTTTGCGTGGTCGGGGCCGAATACTGGCGACTCACGCTCAATTAAGGGCGATGAATTAAAAGCGAAGAATTGAAATCGGATTGAAATGGAAACATCCCGGAGGTCGATTATGCAGCGTGTAACCGGAATCGGCGGAATCTTCTTCAGCGCCAAGGACCCCGCTAAACTTCGCGCCTGGTACAAAACCCATCTCGGCATCCCCGTCACGGAATGGGGAGGCGCGGCCTTCCGCTGGGTCGATGCCTCGGGCGCTCCTGCCAATGGCACTACGGCCTGGTCCATCGGGAACGGTTCCAACTTCGCTCCCGGCAAGTCCTTCATGGTGAATTACCGCGTGGCGGACCTGCATGGACTGCTAAAACTGCTGCGGGAAGAAGGCTGCCAGGTGCTCGAAAAGGTGGATGAATCGGAGTACGGGATTTTCGGGTGGGTCATGGACCCGGAGGGAAACAAAGTCGAGCTTTGGCAACCACCGGAAGGCCAATAGTTCGCCGTAAGATGGCTAGCTTTTCAAGCCGTCAGATTCCAACACCCGGAGGTTTGCTATGGATCCCGTAGTTCACTTTGAAATGCCTTTCGAAGATAAGAAGCGCCTATCGTCATTCTACAAGTCCGCCTTCGGCTGGAAGATGGAGGCCATGGGCGAAGACATGGGGAATTACGTCGTGGCGTCCACGACGGAATCCGGGCCGCAAGGTCGTCCGAAAATTCCCGGGACCATCAATGGCGGCTTCTTCCCCAAGAAGCCCGATTGGCCGGCCCAATATCCTTCCGTCGTCATCGGGGTCGGCAGCATCAAGAAAGCCATGCAGAAGATCGCCAAGGCGGGCGGCACGGTATTGGGCGAGCCGATGGCGATTCCCGGCGTCGGGCAATACGTTTCCTTCACGGACACGGAAGGCAACCGCGTAAGCATCCTGGAGCCGCTCCCCATGGGGAAACCGGCGAAAGCAAAGCCGGCGCCCAAGAAAAAAGCGGCCAAGAAAAAGAAAAAGTGATCCCCCGCGGCGACGCCGGTCGCCGCGCTTCGTCCAGCATTCCGTTAGGCGCGCCTTAGTCATTCAAGCCCATTCCATCGAGAATCCGATCCTCGCATTTCTCGATCCTCGCCTCCCGCGTCTGGGATTGCTTGGGCGCCGAGAAATGCAGGAGGTAGCCCCTTTGCCTTCCCGGCGTCAAAGCCTCGAAGGCCCTTTTCAAGGCGGGATCCTTTTCCAGCCGGTTCCGGAATTCCGCGGGGACGGCGTATTCGGTAACCTTTTTCAAGGTCACCTTCAAACCGGCTTTTTCCACGTCGATGGCTTGATGGATATAGGCCTTCAGGGGGGATTGCAGTTTCGTGATCTCCTTGACATCGGTGAAGCGGGCTTGGCGGGCCGCCTGCACGTTCTTCGTTTGTTGGATGAGGATACCCTTGGGATCCTTCATCAAGGCGCCTTTGAAAAAGAGGAGGGCGCAATATTCCTTGAACACGTGGATCAGGACGATGTTGCTACCCTCGAACGTGTAACAGGGACAGCCCCACTTCAGTTCTTCGGCCAGGCCGCAGGCAAGGGCGATCGATCTCAGCTTCCGGATTTCCTTCTGCCACTTTTCCGCCTTGTTGAAATAAAAATCGACCTTTGGATTCATTCTTGATCCACCCTTTATGTACGATGTCCGAAAAAGCCCCGCATAAAACTACCTACGGGATGGCTCACGCGCTCCGCTTTTGAGAGCGGTCTCGCCTGAAAAGCGGAAGGCACCCGTCATGGGAGGATTTAAAATATGGAAAGTGGCAGCATGGGAACGATCGGGTTTCTGGAAACGGGAGCGTCTATGAAATCGATATGGGTCTTCGGTTTGGTTACCGCCGCGATTTTGGCCGGGTGCGACCTGCAAAATGCCGGTAATAAAATCGATTTAAGCGGATGTTGGCAAGTCATCGATACCACCATGGGCGAGGCGCTGTTCGCCGTCGATACGGGGAGCCTGGAATTGGCGCAATCCGGGCAGGCCATAAATGGCTATGTTTCCTGGTCTAAATCGGACTTTGATCCGCCCGATAGCGTGGCAGGGACCCTTGTCGGCAACTCGCTCACCTTGAAGGTCACCGATCTCAAAACCAAGGTAATCCGCGACTTCGGCGGAGTCGCGAAGGACGAGAGTTCCTTTGCGGCTTCCTGGAGCGGTCCCCAATCGATCCCCTTTACGACCCCTACCAGCGACTGGGCCGGCGTCCGTATTTCCTGTCGCACGGGAAAATAGATGGCAGAAAAAGTGGAATTTGGCCCGAATCCCGGAACTTGGGGCGGGATAGGCCGGATTTGGCGGGTGGTTTCGGCCTGAATCCACTAAGTTATGGGCACCATTTGAAAATCTACGGGTCGGCGATTCCGCCTACGGATTGGGGAGCTCATGATGACGTTCCGGAAGACATCGTTTCTCTACCGATTGGGCCTGGCGGCCGCCGTCCTCCTGGGGTTGGCGAAAGCCCCGCAGGCGAAATGGCTGACCATCCATAACGACTTCATCGTGTACGATACCGAGGGCAATGCCGTGCATACCCGCAGCGGCACCCTGCGCAAGTTCGGCACCACCTATTACTGGTACGGCAGCGCCAACGGCTTTTCCAACCAGATGTGCTACTCGTCCACCGATCTGCTGCACTGGACGAACAAGGGCGCGGTCATCGTTGCCCCCAGCACCAACCGGATGGACGTCCTTTACAACGATTCCACCAAACTCTACGTCATGTTCCTGAAGACAGGGTCCTCATCGGCATGTAATCTAGGCATCGCGACCAGCCCCACGCCGGACGGGAAATTCACCTTGGTGACGAGTAACCCGGTTCAAGGATCCCCGATCGGGGACATGTCGGTGTGGCAGGATACCGACGGGAAAGCCTATCTCGCCTACGTATGGGACAGCATTCCCGGCGCGAATTCCGGCGGCGTCTCCCAGCATGCCCTCGCGCTCATGTCGCCGGATTACCAGAGCGTTTCCAAGCGGATGATGCTCTGGAACGCAGGCAGCCGCGAAGGCATGTGCGTCATGAAGGCCCACGGGCTCTACTATTACATCAGCTCCCTCACCCTGTGGACCCAATCGACCGAATCCCAATACTATACGGCCACCAGCCCCGCCGGCCCCTGGACCACGAAGCTGCAGCCGATCCTGGTTCCCGGGAACACCAAGAACAATTCCTGGGACACCCAAAGCGATTTCGTCTACAACTTCAACGGCCCGAAAGACACCGTGTACATGTACGGCGGCGATCGCTGGGAGAGGCCCGATCCCGCCCGCCTGGGGGATTACGCCTGGCTGCCCTTCAGCTTCACCCCCAAGGATACCCTGCTCATCAACTATTACCAGGATTGGGAAGTCGATCCGGATAACGGGACCTGGAGGGCTTTCGACCTGAAAAGGAACCTGGCCCTGCATAAGACCGCGACGGCGTCCTCGTCGACCGGATCCAACACCCCGAACAACGTGACCGATTCCACGGACTGGAAGAACTACTCCTCCTCCAAATGGGTCAGCGGCGACGGCGACGCCCAATGGATCCGCGTCGACCTCGGCTCGGCCATGCCCGTCAACCGGGTGATCCTGAAATGGGATTCCAGCTACGCCAAGGCCTTCAAGATCCAGGTGGCCACCGATACCGCCAATTGGACGGACGTGTATACCTGCGCCGCCGTTGGCCCGCGTTCGGTGACCGATCAGACCTTCGCAACGGCCTCGGCCCGCTATGTGAGGATGCTGGCCTCGTCGAAGGGCGGCACCGCCGGATACACCTTGTTCGACTTCATGGTCCTCAACGACACCGGCGTCACGGTATCCGCGTTCCGGCCCCGGGTGGGATCGGTTCCCTCCCGAGCGGCGGTTTCCTTCGAACATAATGTCCTTCGTTATGCCGTCCCGGCCGGGATTCCCGTAACCCTGGAAATCATGGACAGCCGCGGGAAGCGGGTGGCCTTGCTCGCGGATGGATACATGGCCGCAGGCCGTTATGAAACCGCATTGCCCGCCCACTTGGGCCATGGCATGTATCTCATCCGCATGACGGCCGGCGCGCAAAAACTCGAAAGCCTTCGGGTCCGCTTATAACCTGAGCGGCCCCGGCAGGGGAGCTGACGGCTTCTGGCAAAGGGATCCGAATTTGATATAATTCGGATCTGCCATGGCCGATCAGGATATTCCCCATAAACGACGGGTCCGCTATCGCGGGACCCACCCCCGCGGATTCGAAGAGAAATATAAGGAACTGGATTCCTCCCGCTACGAAGCGGACACCCAGAAGGTGATTGCCCGCGGCCAAACCCCGGCCGGCACCCATCGGCCCATTTGCGTCAACCCCATCCTGGAAATCCTCGCCCCCAAGCCCGGGGAGATCGGCCTCGACGCCACCTTGGGTTACGGCGGCCATGCTGCCGAACTCCTGGCTCGCATCCGGCCCGGGGGAACCTTGTTCGCGATGGATGTCGATCCGATCGAATTGCCCCGTACGGAAGCGCGCCTGCGGGCGCTCGGGTATGCGGAAAGCGAACTGGAGGTGCGCCGCATGAATTTCGCCGGCATCGCGAAACTGGCCGCGGAGCTGGGCCGGGGATTCGATTTCGTCCTCGCCGACCTGGGGGTTTCCTCCATGCAAATCGACAATCCCGCGCGGGGCTTCACCTTCAAGGCGGACGGGCCCTTGGACTTGAGGCTTAACCCGGGGCATGGGCAATCGGCCGCCGACCTCATCAAAGGGATCTCGCAGGGCGATTTGGCCCTGATGCTCTATGCCAATGCCGACGAACCCCATGCGGAGGACATTTCCCGGATCATCCACTCCCGCAAGGGAAAGATCCGCACCACCTTGCAATTGGCCGATGCCGTCCGCTTCGCGCTGAAGGATCTTCCCAAAGCGGAGCGCGAAGAGGATTCCTCCGCTTCGTTGCAACGCACTTTCCAAGCCTTGCGCATCGCCGTCAACGACGAGTTCGGCGCCCTCGATCGGTTCCTGGCGTTATTGCCCGAATGCCTTGCGCCGGGAGGCCGCGCGGCGATCCTGAGCTTCCATTCCGGGGAAGATCGCCGGGTGAAAAAATCCTTCCAAGCCTTCTCCCGCGAAGGCGTCTACGCCGAGGTCGCCCCCGA
>JAEKLQ010000036.1:6039-121799 GCA_019509785.1 Fibrobacterota bacterium
CCGATCCCATCCGGCCATCCCCGGAAGAACGCCGGTCCAATCCCAGAAGCTCATGCGCCAAGCTGCGTTGGGCCGTCCGCGCGGCGACTTGATGCGGAAGAAAATCCCGAAGCCCGCCGCCAAGGCGAAGACGCCTAAAGCAAAATCCGGAATCGCAAAATCCGTAACCGGGACCGCGCAATCGGAAATCGGCGCCATCGTCGCGGACATCAAGAAATTCCGCGATGCCCGGGATTGGAAGCAATACCATGATCCCAAGAACCTGGCCATCTGCCTGAACGTGGAGGCGGCGGAATTACTCGAGGTCTTCCTTTGGAAAGGCCATGAGGAAATCGATCGGGAACGATTCGCAGAGGAACTGGCCGACGTTTTGTACGCTGCGTTCCTGCTCGCCGACGGCTACGGCCTGGACGTCGGGAAAATCATCCGGGCCAAGCTTAAGAAGAACGCGGTGAAATATCCCGTCCGGAAGGCGAAGGGCTCGCGGAAGAAATACGACGAGCTCTGAGCCGGAAGGGATCTCCCATAGCCGCCGGCATCGGAGCCGGGCCGCGGCCGCGCTTATTGTGCTAAATTGGACGGGCCGAATCAAATACAAGGGTGTGTTCCATGAGATTGCCGGTCCTCGCCGCATTGCTTCTGCTTGCCGTCGAATGCTTTTCCGAACCGAACGATTCCATTCCCGGGGAAACCGCGCGGACGTCCTACGGGATTTCCCTGCAGCCCTACAAGTACAAGATGGCCATCGAAAGCAAGGTCCCGATGGTCAACGCGGACGTGCTTATCGCAAAGGACCGGAAGTGGTATTTCCTGAAAGCCTCCTGGTTCGGGAATAACAGTGAATCGGACTGCTACGGTTGCAACGCAACGCCGCAATACACGCCGAGCACCGAGGAGTTCAGTTGGCTGAGGATCGGGTTTTCGCGACGCTTCCTGTTCAAGGAAACCGGCTTTTCCTTCTTCCATGAACCGGGGGTCAACCTTATCCGCTGGCATTGGAGGTACTCGGAATTCATGCAATTCATCCCGGGCACCACGACGTACCGGGAAGACAGGAATGAATACGAATTCATCGGGCTGCAACCGATCGAATACGGGGGGATGCAATGGCATTTCCACGGCTTCCTGGCGACGTTCGCCATCGGCATAGGGGCAAACCTCGGGCTGAATGAAGAATCGAAATCGGGGGTGGTCCAGTCTTCCGGCCGCTTCACCGTTCCGCTGTCGATTCCCGATTATTACTTCGTATCGGGCGATATCAACTTCGGCCTGGGGTACGTTTTCTAGGGATTCGCCCGCTTCCTTGACTAAGCGGCCCGAGTGCGGTAAATAATGGATAGGCCAGGCGGATCCGCATGAAAATCATATCCCGCAAAAAGAAACTCTTCCCCATCAGCGACCCGCTGCAGGAATACCTGAAGTCTTACTCCCGTTCCCGGGATTTGCCCGTCAGCTACGCGGATCTGTCCCGCTATCAGGCCGCCACGCCTTTGATGGACAAGAACGACAAGGACACGCTCTGGGCCACGTGCATGTACTACCATGCCGATGAGGAACAGATTTACAAGGGCCTGACCCAGATCTATTCGCAATTGAAGGCGGCGGGCGATCAGGCCATTACCGATCATCTATACGTCGAGCGGGTGGACTTCTGCGCCTTCGGGAACTCGAACCCCTTCCGGGTGCGGGTCGTCAACCAGTACAACGACAACTACGATCATTTCTACGTGAAGAAAGCGGACGCGTCCCGCATCTACGGATTGGAATTGGAGGATATCCTATCCCCCAACCGCATCAATTACATGGTCAGCGGCAATACCCTGATCGAGGAGCATATCGCGGGCATCCCGGGAGACGTCTTCCTGGCGGAGATACTCGACCGGACCTCGACGAACAAGGTGCGCATCGCCAAGGAATTCGTGAAATTCAACGAGCGCTGCTTCGCGCGCCTGCTGGGGGATATGCGGGCCTACAACTACGTCGTCGATATCACCCCCGATTTCGAAGACGAGCAATACCGGGTGCGGGCCATCGATTTCGATCAGCAGAGCTATGAAGGGAAAATCCAGGCCTACCTTCCCCACTTCTTCCCGGACAACAAGAAAGTAGTGGATTTGTGCGGGCAAATCCTGAACGTGCAAACCATCCGCCAGTACCAATTGGAAGAGCGGACCCTGATCGCCCGGCGCCTGAATTTCTCCAAGGAACAGGTGGTCCGCTTGACGGAGGCCATGCGCTTCGGGGAGCTTTCCCTTCCCGAGAAGACCCAGGAACTGAAGGCGGGCCTGCGCCGTTTCCATAAGGATGATCGCTTCCTCCAGTGCGCGAACATCGGGGACCTGCTGGTGCTGAACCTGGAAACGACCTTGGCTTGCCAGATCGCCCTATAAGCCGGCGTTGTATCGTGGCTCGCGACCGCCGTGGCGACGACCTCTCAGGCGATCATGTAGAATTCCCAGGCGATACGATCCGGATCCTTGAAGGCCAGGTATTTGCGGCCGCCCAAGTAAGGATCCGACTTCACGCCCGTATGCTCCACACCCGCTGCCGTCAATGCGGCTGCCGCCCGCTGGAGTTCGGCCTCGTCGCGGCAGGCCAAGGCGAGGTGATCCAGCCCGATGCGGAAGGGATTGAAGACGTCGCCGGGGGGCGACGCGGCTTCGGGGCCTTTCATGGCGATGATGGCCGATCCCGCCTGGAAGATGAGGATGGGTTCGGGGCGGAGAATCGGGAACCCGAGGACGGTTCCGTAGAAATGGCGGGAGCGGGCCAAATCCCCGCAGCGGAGTCCGATATGGTGGAGGCCGGGAGTGTCGAAAAGAGGGGGCATTCCGGAAAAATAACTATAGATTTCCGTCCAGCGCCGCGGGTGCGGACAAATCGCCGCGGGCCCGGGCGGAACGCCACCGGCTTGGATGGAAAGGTTGCGGAATGGATTCGATGGGCAAACGATTCGGCAGGCATGGGCTGGTGAACATCACGGTGGCGTGGATGGCCTTCGCGGGCGCGGCCCGGGCGGCGGACATCCTGCTGGCTCCCGATAATCCGGCTATCAATTATTATGGTCGTTTCGATTTCTCGAACCCGAAGGCCCCGCGCTTCGATTGGTCCGGATCCGCCATCGAATTCACGGTGGCCGCCACGGCCAGCGTAGGCATGGAAATGGCGGATGGGGCGGGCTATTACGACGTCGAGATCGACGGCACGATCCAGGCGACGCCCATCAACGCCAATTCAGCTAGTTCGAAGAAATACGCCCTGGCGGCCGGGCTCTCCGCGGATAAGCATCTAATCCGCGTCATCCGGCGCAATGAACCCTATCCGAACATCGCGACCTTCGGCGGCGTTTACCTAGCCGACGGCGGCAGCCTGGCCGCCACCCCGAAACCGACCCGGAAAATGGAGTTCGTGGGCGATTCCTGGACGGCGGGATATTTCAACGAGGCCTGCACCGAGCAGCAAGCCAACACCAATACCAATAAGGCCTGGGCCCGCCTGACCAGCAAGGCCTTCCATGCCCAGGACATCATCGTGGCGGAATCGGGGATCGGATTGGCCAAAAGCCTGAGCGGGAAGACTGTCATGCCCAAGAAATACCCGGATACCTTCGACACCATCGGGACGGTCCCCACGCCGGCTTGGGACTTCGCCTGGAAGCCGGATATCGTGAGCGTTTTCCTGGGGATCAACGACAAGAATGCGGGCGCCACCGACCAGCAGTTCGCCACCGCGATGCACGACTTCGTTACCACCATCCGTGGTCATTATCCGGACGCGGCCATCCTGTTCATTTCGGCGACCGGGGGCATGGATGCGGCCGCCAAGTCGGCCGTGGCAGCGGAGACCACGAGCCTGGGGCATAAGCGCGTGTACTGGCAGGAATGTAAAACCGTAGGATCGGGATGCCAGTATCATCCCACCTTGGCCCAACATCAGGAGATCGCCAACACGATGATCGCCCGCATCATGGGCATCACCGGCTGGGATACGACCTTGGCTTCCGTTCCCATCCGGGGGAAGAGGGCCGTGAAGAAGAAGACAGGGCGGACCGGACGGATCCCGGCTGCCCGCGTCGACGGTCGTATTTTGGCCGATTTGCCCCGGGCGCGACCGAAAATATATTAGCAGTGGGAGGGCTTCCCATGTCCACGTTCGGCCTATACATGCTTGGTTTCGTCATGATTATCGGCGGTTTGGCCTACGGGGCTTTGAGGCTCGGGGCGCCGCAGGTCTGGGTCATCATCGGCGCGGTGATACTACTGGGTCTTGGGATCGCATCCGGCGCCTCGCAAACGCGGCGACGCGATGCGTCCGACGCTTAAGCCAAACTATCCCGCCCCGATCCCCGTTTCCGCCGCGCCCAGCACCTCCAGCGATTCCGGATTCTGCGCATAGATGACGGCCCGTAGGGCTTCGGCCCGGGCCCCCGCGGGCAGGGGCAAGCGACTCTCCCCATTTCCGCCGGCATCAAGTCGTAAGGTCGCGAAAGCGGCGACCACGCCATGATGCGCCAACCTCCGGCCGCCGTTCTCCCCTCGCCGTACGGCGACCGCCGTATCGGGATGGACCAGGGCCACCCGGATCAAGGACCCCGGCGGAGCCCCTGCCACCGCGAAGGTAACCTGTACGATTCCGTCCTTTCCGAGCGCGCGGAGCCGTTCGAAACGAGCCGCGGCCGGCCGCCCCAAGGCCAGTCGTACCTCGCTGCGCGCCCGCGCGGCATCGGAGCCGACGAAGGCGGCCCTGCCGTTCACGATCATCTCGGGCGTATACACGCCTCCGCCCAAGGCGTCGGCATAGGACTTTTGGCGTTCGCTATAGGCCGGGCGGCTGAAGGGATCGGCCCAGCCGAGGCCGTTCCAATAATCGACGTGGAAGGATAAGGCGAAAACCGGCTGGCCGCCGCGGGTCGCTTCCGAAGCGATGTCCGCGAGCAGGCGATCGGCGGGAGGGCAACTGGAGCAGCCTTCGGAGGTGAAGAGTTCGACAACGGCGACCCCGGAGGGTCGGGCGACCCCGGTGGGTCGGGCAATCACGGAGGATGCGGCAATCCCGGAAGCCAGCGGTAAAGCGACTGCGGCGAGTAGGGCGAAGCGCATCAAAACCTCCGGGATCGGTCATCAACCCCCGTGGGTCGCGGCTCGGAGGCCGACGTTACAGCCTGTACTTCTCGGCCAAGACGCGGCGATGATGCCGCTCATGCGCGATGATGTAGGAATGCAGCTCCCGCACCGTAAGCAGGATGCCGTTGGCAACGCCCGTCCGATCCATGGCGTCCGGGGGCAGGGTGCCGGCGATCCAGTCCGTCGTCGCGGCGGCCGCCCGGTATCCGCGCAACAGTTCGGCCAAGGGGATCCGCTCATGCCCGGCCACGGTGGCCCATAGGTTCTCATCCGCGCCGGGAAGTTCGCGTACCTCACCGCGGCCGAAACTGAGGATGCGGAAGGCCACGATGATATGCGAGTCGACCACGTGGCCGAGCAGGACCCGCGGCGTCCATTTGCCGGGCGCGTAGGCCCGATCGAGCCGGTCTTCCGGAAGGCTTTCCATCCAGGCCGCATATTCCGCGGTATGTCTGCGGATCTCCTCGGCGGCGCCGGAAAGGCCAGCCAGCTCCGGGAGGAGGAGTTGGTAGTAGGGCGATTTTAAGAAAGGCACGGCGGTCATGAATGCTCCGGGAAGTCGCGGAATGCATCCGGAATAGGTAGCAACTCCGCCCTTCGACCGCTCACTCCCGAATGGCTGCGGCCCGGCTCTACCTATAGGCGACGGCCGCGCCCCTTGCAGGTGTCCCCGGCCCGGAAAAAATGCTCCTCTTTTTCACCGTCCGGGTAACCCACATTTCCAGCAAGGCGCCGGTCCCGGAATTCGCCGGCGGGAAACCGCCTTCGGGGAAGGATACTGAAGTAAGATGAGGGAAACGTCCGGCCGGGGAGGATAGATGGATACCCAAATCAGGCGCGCCTTCGGGTTGATTTTCGCGACATGGGCTTCGGTATCGGCGGCGGTCTACCATATCGGCCCCGCGCGGACCGACAAGGCCTTCGCCGACGTGGTCGGCAAGCTGAACCCCGGCGATAGCCTGTACGTGGACGGCAACGCCACCTACGCTTCCGTCGTCTTCACGCGGCCCGGAACGGCCCTCGCCCCCATTGTAGTCCAGGGTCTGGCCGTGGAAGGTAAGCGACCGCTGATCTCCGGCGGCGCCAATACCGTCCATTTCCGCAGCGATGATCCTTACGACCACGGGGCGGATCATTACGTGTTCCAGGGTTTCGAAATCACCGGCGGCACCTCCCGCTGCCTCTACCATCAATCCGACGATCTCACGGTACGCGACGTGGTCATCCACGATTGCCCCTTGCAGGGCCTACTGGGCGGCGATCAGGGATCGGGCTCCCTACTACTCGAGCGCAGCGAAGTCTACCATTGCGGATCGGGGGATCATAACCACCAGATTTACATGGCCACCGACGAAGTGCACCATCCCGGCAGCGTATTCCGCATGCGCTATTGCTACTTGCATGACGCCAACGGGGGCAACAACGTCAAGTCGCGGGCCGAACGGAACGAGATCCAGTACAACTGGATCGAAGGCGCCTACTATCATGAGCTGGAATTGATCGGGCCCGATCCCGGCGGCGCGCCGGACGGATGGGACCCGCGCCTCAAGCGGGAGGATTCCGACGTGCTGGGGAACGTGTTCCGCAAGCGCAGGACCGCCGCCGGCAACGACAGCAACGGATTCGTATTCCGCATCGGCGGCGACGGCACGGGGGAGTCCCACGGACGTTACCGCTTCGCCTTCAACACCGTCATCGCCGGCACGGGGGCCGTGTTCCGCTGCTTCGACAGCCTGGAAAGCGTGGAGATGCACGGCAACGTATTCCACGGGACGGGCGGGAGCCTGAACCTGATGCGCGTCGCCGAAGCGGCCTGGACCCAAGGCCATGCGGTGATCGCTGGGAGCGGGAATTGGATCACCATCGGCGCTGCCAACGTCCCGTCGGAATGGACCGGGACCCTGCAAGGCGCCGATCCCGGATTCGTTTCCCTGGCGGCAAACGATTTCCGCCCCAAGGCCGGCAGCCCTTTGATCGATGCGGGCCCTTCCGCGCCCGCGGGCCCCGCCGGCTTCGCCTTCCCGTCCCCCGCTTTCCCGCCCGTCTTCTCCCCGCCCTTCCGCGCCCTGGCTGACGAACCCCTGGCGCGACCCTCCGATGGCAAGCTGGATATCGGTGCCTACGAAACAGGAACGGTGATAGGGCTTGCGCGGCGGCGGGGAAAAGCGCCCAATGCGCCCCCAGGGACCGGGCCTGGCGCCGGAGCCATGCTTTGGTACGGCCGGGGCATTCCCGCTTTCGGGGGGAAACCCGCGCGTTACCTCCCGGACGGGCGGTGGGCGGCGCCGGAAACGGATTTCAAAAGCGGAAGGTAAGCAGGTCGGCGCGGAACCGATTGGCCACGGGAGACGCGCCGGGCGGGCCGGTCCGGGCGAGCGTTTCCGCGGCGCGCGCCTCGCGCAGGCGTCGGGAGGTTTCGTTCAATTCCGCATCGTCGGCGTTGAGATAGTACCCGAAGGTTCCCGCCGCGGCGGGCAGGATGAGCATGGCCGGCAGCGCCAAATTCGCGTTGGCCGAAAAGACCAGGGGTATAGTGATCAATTGGCCCAAGAAGCCGCATACCGCCGCGCCGGCCGTAGAGCCGCCCGGATCCATGGCTTTACCGGTCAAAAAGATCCCCAAGGGATTACCCACCGCGTATCCGAGCATACCGCCTAGGATAATCCCCATCCCCTCGGCGGTGCTGCATTGCAAATCCTCGCAGCCATTTTTCTTGAATTGCGAGGCGACGATTAAGCTCCCGGCCGCGCCGATCAAGGCGCCCCCTGCCGCTCCGCCCAAGGTTTCCAACACCGCGGCTTGGGGAGACTTGGGGACGCGGCGGGCCGCGACTTCGCTAGGGGCGAGGCCGGCCGCAAGCAGGCACATCATGAGGGTCGAAGCGAACGGGGATTTATGGCGCATTGGCTTTAGACGAACCCATAAAATGATTTGTTCCAAAGGTTCAAGGTTCCTGCCCGGCTTTCAGCAGCGCGTTCTCGATCCGGCGATCCGGCACCAGCCAGATGATAGCTACCGTGACATACCCCGCTCCCGCAATCAACGGGCTTAGCCATGACGCCGGGATGGCGGTCGTGTAAATCGCCAGCGAAATCCAACCCTTCCGATCCTGTCCGATGGCCCGCGCCAAGGTGGATTCGCGGCCATGCAACCGGATCAACCCCCTAACCATAATGGTGTAGGATACGGCCGCCCCCCACAGCACTCCGCCGTACAGGGCCACGGGCAATGGCGCGAAATGGTTTTCGCCCATCCAACCGGTGACGAACGGGACCAAGGAAAGCCAGAACAGGAGATGCAGGTTGGCCCAGAGCACGCCTCCGCCCACGCGCTTGACCGCATGCCAGAGATGATGGTGGTTGTTCCAGTAGATGCCCAGGTAAACGTAGCTGAGCACGTAACAGAAGAAGGTGGGCAAAACGGGCCGAAGGGATGCCCAATCCGTCCCGTGGGGCACCTTCATCTCCAGCACCATGATGGTGATGATGATGGCGATGACGCCGTCGCTGAACGCTTCGAGCCGGCCTTTACCCATGGAAGAGTCCCTTCGCCATCGAAGGTAATAATACCGGGGCCGGGATAGGATGGATCTAATGCGGCGAAGGGGAAACGCCGCGGAGATCCACGGCCGTATCGGCGGGGCCGGCGGCGATGGGATAGTAGGCCATGCCGGTAGGCGACGACAAGCTCCCGATCGCGATCACCGCCAGGGATTCCGCCGGGACATGGGGTAACCGCAAGGTTTCCCCTGCCCCCTCGCGGCGGGCGTAAACGTCGCTGCCCGGAAGGAAGGCGTAGGCGTCGGGCGGAGCGTCCGCCGGGAGATAAACGGCCAGGGTACGCGCGGCGGCAAGCTCGGAGGCCACCGTCAGGGTCTCCCCGGCGGCCAAGGCGTGGGCGGGATGGATCCAGTCCATGCGCGGCTCCGTCGGATGCAGGACTTCCAGGGTGAAGGCGCCCATGGCCTTCCCCGTGAAACGGAACTCCCCGTACGCATCCGTGAAAGCCGTGCGCGTCGCACCCGCAGCGGAGTCCATCACCGGATTGTATCCGGCGGGCATCAGGATCACTTCCGCCCCGGACACCGCTACGCCTTGGTCCATCACCTGGCCTTGAACCAAGGCGTTGCCGACGTCGGTTCCGCCTCCGCTCACGCACCCGGACGGCAGCAATACGGCGAGGGCCAGGCCCGTGCCCGCTAATGCGCAGCGCGCCCTCATGGCGCATCCTCCTGGGTCAAGGGGAAGAGGTTGATGTTCAATTGGTACAGGCCCGCCGGCGCGGAATCGCCTTCCGCCCTTTTGAGCAGTTCCGCGCGCAAGGCTTCGATACGCGCCAACGCATGCGCATACCCTTCGGCGGAAAGGCTGAGGGTGGTGTTGGCGATCAGGCGCCGATCGGGCGGCAATTTGAAAATGGCCTGCCGCGCCAACTCCGCCATCTGCAAATGATAGGCCCGGGCCGCCCGCGCCAGCGCTCCCGGCTCCATGCCTCCGGTGGCCAAGGTCGCCTGCTTGGGCACCAGACGTCCCGCGCCTTTCGCATTCGCCGCGACCCGCGCCAGATAGCCCTTCCGTTCCAGGAAGTCCAAAGCCGCACGAATGTCCTTCGCAGGGACCGGGAAGCCGAGACGCCGCGCGATCCAGGCGGGATCTTCCGAGAAGCCCGGCAGCGCGGCCAACTCCCGGATCACGGGCAAATACCAATGCGCGAGATAGGCCGCGTCGTCATCCGCCAGGAGCGCCGGCCCATCGCGTCGCTGACGGGCCTCCAGGCTTTCCAACGCGCGGCTACGCGTCTCCACGTCCTTGGCTTGGGCGAAGCGGACCAGGTCCAGGAAATGCGCCGCCTCTTCGCCCGTCAGGCCCATGGCCTCGGCAAGACGGCTCGCCGAATCCCCGGCCAGGTTCTTCTTCCCGTCCATCACCAACTGGATGAAGTTGGGCGATGAGAACCCCGCGGCTTGGGCGAAAGCGCGGAAGGAGAAGCGTCGCGTACTCCCCTTCCGGTCGGTGTAAAAATCCCGGAGGTAGCGGCGAAAATCCGTATACGCGAAAACGGATTCCAGACCCTTGGAAGGGCCTTTCAGGGGATCGCCGGAAGCGGGCTGCATTGTATTCCAAATATACATTCTGGAATACAAAAAATCTTTTAAAAAGATATGTAACGCCGCTTATCGACTAAAGACGTATTTCCAGGAATACAAAATTCCCTTCGTCATCACCCCCATAGGAGGTTCCCATGCCCAATCCCATACGATTTCGCCGCTCCCTGCCACTGTCCCTGGCCACCCTGGCCTTGGGAGGCCTTTCCGCCTGTATGAATACGGACAAGAACGATGCGACCCAAGCCCTTACGGTTACCGTGAAAAGCAAGGCCCCCGCCTTCAGCAGCTCCGTATCCGGGACCTACGGCTCGGGCGCGGCCAAACCGGGCGCCTCCTTTACGTTCGAGTTTTATGCCGCCAAGGGGAGCCGCCTCAGCTTCGCGTCCATGTTCGGCCAGAGCAACGATTGGTTCTTCGCCCCCGACACCGCGGGCATTCCGCTCTATGACGCCGCGGGCGCGCCCGTCTCCGGGGACGTAACGGATCAAGTCTACGTATGGGATGCGGGCACCGAGGAAGACCAGCCGCCTTTGCAAGGATCCAACCAGGCGCCGCGCCAGGCCGCGCCCAATACCGGGCCCGCCGATCCCGACGCGCATGTCCGCCGCGTGCCGGAGTTCCCGGTGGCCGCCTTCGGGTCCGCGCCCGCTAAGCCCGGCGACAGCCTCGCCTTCGAGTTCACCGCGCCCAAGGGCAGCCGCATCAGCTTCGCTTCCA
Source organism: Fibrobacterota bacterium (assembly GCA_019509785.1). Classification (NCBI taxonomy): domain Bacteria; kingdom Pseudomonadati; phylum Fibrobacterota; species Fibrobacterota bacterium. Next base: position 16,987 of record JAEKLQ010000036.1, read on the forward strand.
TGTTCGGCCAGAGCAACGATTGGTTCTTCGCGCCGGATACCATGGGAATCGACTTGTACGACGCCTCCGGCGCGCCCCGGAACGAGGACATCACCTCGTCGATCAAGCTTTGGGACCTAGGCACCGAGATGGATGAGCCGATCGGGGCGGGCCCGAACCAGGCCCCTCGCCAGGCGGCCCCCAATACCGGCGCGGCCGATCCGGACGATAAGGTCCGCATGGTAACCGATTCCGCCTATGCGGACGTTTCCAAGATCCTCTCCGCCCGCCTGGCTTCCTTGGGCGACGGAAAGTTCCGCGTTACCCTGTCCGTGCTGCCGGAATCGCCCACGCCCCTCTCCCCCGTCGTGTACCAGGTCCACCTGGGCCATCATGCGCTCTTCACCCCCGGCGCCAAGGATGCCGGCATGGGCCTGGAAAGGCTGGCGGAGGACGGCAATCCCAAGGAGGCCGCCATGAATCTGGCCGGATACGATTTCGGCCGCGCGGGCAATAACCTGCATGTTACCCTCATGCCGCAGGGCGGCGGCAAGTTCCAGGCCCGCATCGACGTCCTGGACGGATCGGTGACGCCGGTGGGCCCGGGCGCTTTCTCCGTCCACTCCGGAAGCTCGCCGATCTTCGCCATCGGCGCCGCCGCGCCGGCCGGCCTGGAGCGCCTGTCGGAAGACGGAAATCCCGCCGACCGGGCCGCCGCGCTGGCCATGGCGACGGGCGTAACCACGCCGCTTTCCCCGGTGGTTTGGGCCATCGCGAACAAGAAGGATCTCCTCTTCGCCCAAGGCTCTCCCGACTACGGCAAAGGCCTGGAATCCCTGGCCGAGGAAGGCAACCCGAAAGCCCTGATGGATTACCTGGCCTCGCAAGGCATCCAATCCGGCGCCGCCGGGACCGCCGCCTTCGCCGGCGGGGCTTCGGTCTCCTTCGACGTCATGCCCCGCGAAGGCGACGTGCTTTTCCTCGCCACCATGTTCGGCCAAAGCAACGATCTCTTCTTCGCACCCGGCGGCGACGGCATCTCCCTCTGGAACGGCGCGTACCTCCGTAGCGGCGACGTTACCGGGGACATCTCGCTTTGGGACGCCGGCACCGAAATGAACGAAGCGCCCGGCGTGGGACCCAACCAGGCGCCGCGCGAAAGCGCTCCCGGCATGGGCGGCCCCGGCGAGGGCAAGGTGCAACCCGTCGCCGCGGTGATGGACGGGTTCGCCTATCCCAAGGTCGGGGACCTGATCGAGGTGGACTTGTCGGCGAAGTAAAGAACCCCGGGCCTGGGCAGGCCCTTCCGGCGGAGGCTTCTTGCCCTCGCTTGCGCCGCCCTGGCGGGAATCGATTTTCCCCGCTAGGGCGTCTATGTTATGATAGGCAGGCCAACCGAGGAGGAGCCATGCGCGCGCGCAAGAACGGCAAGACGGATCACGACCGGAAGTTGAAGCCGGAAAGCCTCATGATGAGCTACGGCTACAATCCGGAATGGTCGGAAGGCGCCATCAAAAGCCCCATCTTCCAGACCTCCACCTTCGCCTTCCCTTCGGCCGAGCAAGGCAAGGCTTTCTTCGAAGTGGCCTATGGCCTGCGCGAGCAGCGGCCCAAGGAAAAGAGCGGGCTCATCTACAGCCGCATCAACAATCCCGATCTCGAGATCCTGGAGGATCGCCTCACCCTCTGGGACGAGGCCGAGGATTGCGCCGTGTTCGAAAGCGGCATGGGAGCCATCACCACCGCTTTCCTGGAATTCCTGAAGCCGGGCGATTTGATCCTCATGAGCGCGCCGCTCTACGGGGGCACCGATCATTTCATCCAGGCCTTCCTGCCCAAGATCGGGATCGAATCCATGGAGTTCAAGCCCAGCGAGGAACCGGAAGCCATCGCCCGTCGGCTGGAAGCCTCGGGCAAGTCGGCCAAGCTCGCAATGATCTTCATCGAGACGCCGGCCAATCCCACCAACGCGCTCATCGACATCGCCGCCTGCCGCGGCCTCGCCGATCGCTTCTCCCGGCCCGATCGGCGGATCCTTATCGCCGTCGACAACACCTATATGGGGCCGCTGTGGCAGCATCCCCTGAAGCACGGCGCGGATCTGGTCCTGTATTCGGCGACCAAATACATCGGCGGGCATAGCGACGTGATCGCCGGAGCCTGCCTGGGGAGCAAAGAACTCATCCACCGGGTGAAGGTATTGCGAACCTTCCTGGGCAACATGGCCGGGCCCATGACGGGCTGGCTTTTGATGCGGAGCCTGGAGACCCTCAAGGTGCGCATGGAGCGGCAGGCCGCCAACGCGCAAGAGGTGGCCGCCTGGCTCACCCGGCATCCCAAGGTCGGGAAGGTCTATTACCTGGGCTTGCTCACCGCTGAGGATGGGCAGCAGTACCGCATCTACAAGCAGCAACACAATTCGCCCGGCGCCATGATGGCCTTCGACGTCAAGCGCCCGGACGCCGCCCACGGCGCTTCCGATCCCGCCGCCGACGAGGCCGCCGCGTTCCGTTTCCTGAACCGGCTCAAGTTGATCAAGCTGGCCGTGAGCCTGGGCAGCACCGAATCCTTGGCCGAGCATCCCGCCACCATGACGCATATCGGCGTGGAAGAACATCATCGCGCCGAGATGAACATCACCAATAAGCTCATCCGCTTGTCGGTGGGCGTGGAAGACCCCCAGGATCTCATCTGGGACATCGGACAGGCGCTGGAAGCCGTGTAGGCCGCAGACCCACCGATCGCACGAGCCGGGTCGCGGGGCCGCCCGCCCTTGTCCGGAAACCTGTCGGTTATCTTACCGAATCACGACGCTTGCGCCGCGTCCGAGGGCAAAGCGTAATTATTCTCATCCCCTAATCGATCTCCCCAGGTTCAATCTCTTCCAGGAGGATCCCATGAAGACGCCCATGCATAGCCCGGCGCGTAAATTCGTGATGTTTGCCACGATTTCTATTTCTTCGGCGCTCGTCGCCTGCTCCAGCAATTACAGCAGCACCGGTTCGACCGCCGGGCTCTACGACACCACGTCCGCCATCGCCGCCTTGCGGGGTTATACGGACAGTACCATCCGCGGTACGGTGCGGTTCCGGCAGGAAGGCGATTCCGTAACCGTCGCGACCGACGATATTACCGGGCTGACCGGCACCATGTACGAACTGCAAATCCGCCAGAGCGGGAATTGCCTCTCCCCGGAGTCCAGCGGTGGCGCGTTCCCACCGGGAAATGACTCGAATTCGATTGCGGATAGCCTCGCGGGCCGCATCCAGTTGGGGACTTCCGGAACGGGCTCGGGAACCTTCCGTACATCGGTCCTCAGCCTGAACCCTTCGGAAAACGCGTCCATCATCGGCCGCAGCGTCGTCCTGCAGGCGCGCACCAACATGGAACCGCCCCAGGCCGGCGTCAGCGTTTGGACCAACGTCGCTTGCGGGATCATCACCCAGGGCAACGTGGCAGACACGTCCCGCACCGCGCGCGGCGCCTATTGATTAAACCGGCCGCCGGGCCTATACGGTCCGGCGGCCAAGGCATCTATCTTGATACAATGAACGATCCCATCCTCGGCACCGTGCCCTTGGGCTTTCCCTGGAAAACCCCCGATCCTTTCCTTTTCTGCGCCTACCATCATGACGCCTATCCCGCGGGCAACGGCCGGCTGGGCCCGGCGGCTTCCCTGGCGGGGCGTGATCTCGGTAACGACTTCGCTGGCAAGGACGGCTGGCGCATGTACCACGGGGAATCCATTCCCGGTTTCCCGCAACATCCCCACCGCGGCTTCGAAACGGTGACCATCGCGCGCCGGGGCCTCATCGACCACTGCGATTCCCTGGGCGCGGCGGCGCGCTTCGGGCCCGGACGCGGCGAACGCGGGCGCGGCGACGTGCAATGGGTGACTGCCGGCAAGGGGATCCTGCACTCGGAAATGTTCCCCCTGGTGGACGAAAGGGCGCCCAATCCCTTGGAGCTGTTCCAGATCTGGCTGAATCTTCCCGCCTCCGACAAGCTGGCCGTTCCGCATTTCACCATGCTTTGGGCCGAAGCCGTACCCATCCATGCCGAGAGGGACCGCGAAGGCCGTAGCACCGAAGTTACCGTCGTGGCCGGGCGACTGGGGGATTCCCAAGCCCCTCCTCCCCCGCCCCATTCCTGGGCCGCCCGGCCGGAATCGGACGTGGCGATCTGGACCGCGCGCATGGATCCGTATGCCGAATGGACTTTGCCTCCAGCCGCGGCGGGCGCCAACCGCACCCTGTACTTCCACCGCGGCGCCTCGATGCGCATCGGCGCCCGCGAGATTCCCGCCGGGCATGCCGTCCGGCTCCGGGGGGAGGCGCCCGCTCCGATCCGCAACGGGAAGGAGGAAACGGAATTCCTCTTGCTGCAAGGACGCCCGATCGGCGAGCCGGTAGCGCAGTACGGGCCGTTCGTGATGAATACCCAAGGGGAGATCGAGCAGGCCATCCGCGAATACCAGCAGACCCAGTTCGGGGGTTGGCCGTGGCCTTCGGACGATCCGGCGCATCCGGCCGGGGACGGCCGCTTCGCCCGGCATCCCGACGGCCGCATGGAACGTCCTTAAGGTTCGGTCGCCTGGGCCAGCGCCCTGCGGAAAACCTCCGCGTCCTGGGCGCCGGAAACCGCGAAGCGCCGATCGAACACGAAAAATGGTACTCCGGTCACTCCCAGCCGCTCCGCCTCCTCGATATCGGCCCGCACCTCCGCGGCGAAGGACTCCTTATCCGCCAGCACGGCCGCGGTCTTGACGGGATCGATACCCGCTTCGCCCGCGAGCCCGGCCAATACCTTCGCTTCGCCCAGGTCCCGCCCCTCGGTGAAATATGCGCGGAACAGGCGCTCTTCCAACGCCTCGCCCTTTCCCTCGGCTTTGGCCAATTGGATCAACCGATGGGCATCGAAGGTATCCGCGATCACCGCCTTCTCGAATCGGTATTCCAAGCCCAACTCGGCGCCGGCCTGGGCCAAACGATCGTGGTTGGCGCGGATCTGGGAGAGCGACCAGCCTTTGCGTTCGGCTAGGTAGGTTTCGAGCCCCAGGCCCGGCTTGGCCTTCAACCCCGGATGCAATTGGAAGCTTTTCCAGGTCACGTTCACCTCGTCCCGGCCGGGGAATTCCTCCAAAGCCTTTTCCAGCCGGCGTTTCCCCAGATAGCAGAAGGGGCAAACGACGTCGGACCAGATTTCGATTTCCATGCTTCCTCCGGAATTTATCTTCGCCCTATGGCCCGTGGGGGCCGGAGGTAAATTTATGAAAAGGATGGCTTCATTGATCGCCTTGCCGCTGTGCATCGGCCTCGCGTTCACGGGATGCGGCAAGAAAGGGCCCGGCGAGAAGGCGGGCGAAAAGATCGATCATGCCGGGGACAAGATCCATGACGCGGTAACGCCGGATGGACCGGCCGAGAAGGCGGGAAAGAAGATCGACCATGCGGTGGATAAGGCCACCCATTGAGATAAGCGCTTTAGCCGGTCGCCCGGTCATGCCAGACGTGATCTTCGCGCCGTACCGCCCGGTATTCCCGGCCTGCCGCCCATAGGCGGACCTCGAGATCGAAATCGAAATGCACGATGCGGGCGCGGTCCGTCGGGATGGCGCCCGTGCCGACGCGCAGGATCAGCTCCGCCGCCTGCAATTCCCGCGGGTCGATGCCTTTGCGGGCCAGACGCTCCGCCAGGGCCGTTTTCAGCTCGGACGCCAGGCGCAGGGGAATCGTGCCGGCGGATTCATGACGCGCCGAACCCGCGAGAACATCGATGGCGACGGCCCCGTCCGCCAGGCTCGCCAGAGTTTCCAGATCCCCATGATCCCTCCATGCGGCGGCGAGATGGGCCAAGACGCGGGCGATACGCTCATATTCCGATTCCGGCATGGCGGACAAAATAGGCACATGGCTATATTAGCGGCCATCGCTTTCCGCGGGAGGATGCATGGCCGGGTCATTGCAGGGAACGCATGTGGTGGTTACGGGAGCCGGCGGCGGCCTGGGCCCCTCGGTGGCGGAGGCCTTCCGCGCGGCGGGCGCCATCGTGCACGCCCCCGCGCGCGCCGAGCTGGATCTGCTCGACGAAGCCGCGGTGGCCAAATACTACGCGGCGCTACCCGCCCTATGGGCTTCGGTGCACGTGGCCGGGGGATTCTCCATGGCGCCCGTGACGGAAACCTCCCTGGACGATTTCATGGCCCAATGGCGCATCAATACGGTCACCACCTTCCTCGCCTGCCGCGAGGCGGTAAGACGGATGCGCGCGGGCGCCCTGGTTCCGGGCCCTAACGGCCCCGCCGTCGGGCAGGCCGGCGGCCGCATCGTGAACGTGGCCGCTCGGGCCGCGATCGATCATCCCGGCGGCAAGATCGCCTACGTCTCCGCCAAATCCGCCCTGGCCGGACTTACCCGTTCCCTGGCCGCCGAGTGCCGGGCGGAAGGCATCTTCGCCAACGCGGTCCTGCCCGACACCATCGATACGCCCGCCAATCGGGCCGCCATGCCCGGGGCGGACCATTCCCAATGGACCCGGCCGGAAGCCATCGCTTCCGCCATCCTGTGGCTGGCGTCCCCCGGGAACGCGACCGTAACCGGAGCGTTACTGCCTGTCTGACGCGCGGAATCGGGGATCAGGTCCGTCCCGCCTTCCATTTCCCCGTTTTTTATCCCGTTCTCCCGCTTGCGCCCCCTACCCGTAAAGTGTTCTTTCGATCTGGAACGATTAGCGACACCTTTTCATCGGAGGCCCCATGCGCAAGAGCTTTACCGCTTTCGCACGCATTTCCCCTTATCTGATGGTGGCGGCGGCCTGCCTGTCCGCTCCCCGTCTCGCCCATGCCGGAAAAGCCGGCGAAGTCCTCGAGGAGCGATACCATGCGGCCTTGAGCCATGTCGCGCAGGAAGTGAAAGGAGCGCCGGATCCGGCCGAAAAACGCCGCATCCTGGCCGGATTCTTCCAACATATGGAAGAGGGCCTGCAAAAGGCGGAAACGCTTTCCTCGCTGCCCGAGGGGGATAGGCAATCACTGCACACCGTGCTGGGCAAGTATCTCGCTTACCAGGCCGAACTCGACGGCTCCCGAGGCTTCGCGCGCGTCGAGGATCGGGAGTTGGACGAATTCGCAGCCTACGTGCGCCAGGATATGGAACAGGCCCCCGTCGGCGGCGGCGTCTACATCAGCGCGGGAGCGCTGATCGTGATCCTATTGGTCCTGTTGCTGATAACCTGAAATGGAAAAGCGATCGGCCCGCTTATGGGCCTGGGCGGCGGCTTTGGCCGCCTTGGCCGCCTTGGCCGCCGGGCTGGAGGGCTGCGCTTCATCCCGCCTCCCTCCCCAATCGCAAACGGCCGCCGCGGACATCGCGGCGCCCGGCCTCGCGCAAGGGCCCGCCGACTCGTCCTTGCGCTATCAAATCATCTACGTGATCCACGGCGACGGCGGCTATGTCTGGTACGACGATGCCGGCGCGAGGCACGAGGCCGATCGCGAGGCGCTGGCCCAGGCCCGCGAGACCGCCGAGAACGCTTCCGCCGCCGAGGTCTTCATCTTCCATCAACGCCCGACGCGCTTCTTGCGAATCTTCCCCGGTTCGGACGGAACCTTGTGGCAATACCGTAAGGGCCGCCTGGTCCGCCGGCTCCCCTATAGCCGCAACCGCGAATATGATCCCGCCGCCCGGCCCGAGGATCCTTCCCGCGGCGAAGACGATCTAGCCGCCGAGGCCGGTCTCTTCGCCCGCTTCTCGGCCCTGCCCGCTCCCCGCCGCTGCGGGGCGCCCGCGGCGGCCGGGCCCGTGCGCGTCTTCTGCTACTTCGGGCACGGCATCCCCGTAACCGGCAAGGTACCCTACTTCCGCTCCCGCCCCGATGTGGCCTTCTCCCTGGCGGGATTCTCCCGCGGCTTGGTCCGTTTCGGGGGGCCGGCCTGCCCGCCCGCCAAACCCTTCGCCTTGGTCGTACTCTCCGCCTGCCATGGCGGCACGCCGGAAGCCACCATGGCCGTGGCGCCCTTCGCCGATTGGATCCTCGCCTCGCCGGGGGAATTGCACCTCTCTTACCTGGATACGCGGGCCCTGGCCCGGGCGTCGCAGGAGAATCCCGTTCCCTCGCAGGAGAATCCCGTTTCCTTCGAGGCCGGGCAAGGCGGGGCATGGGGCCGTACCATCGCCATGGAATCCTTCGCGCGCCTGGAGGCCTCGGTCCGCACCGGCGTTACCATCTCCCTCTACGAAACGGGGAAAGCGGAAACCTATCTGAAGGAGCATCGTGTCGCCTGGGGCGGTCCCGCGCTTTTCGCCGAGCCCACCGAATACCGCGATTGCGGGGAGAATACCGAGTTCGGTGCCGGAGGCGAAGCCGCGGGCGCGATGGTCTTCTACCAGCCCCCCCGTTTCGGCATCGACCGGAACAAGAGCGGGCATTCCGGCTGGGAATGCCCCGTCTCGGAACCGCGCCGGGCCGAAGCCCCTTAGCGATCCGGCTGCCTCTCACGATCGATGCCCGCCGGCGTTCAAGCCGGCCGGTGCCGCCGCTTATCTCCCGTCAGGATATTGAGGATCTGTACCAATCCTCCCACGCAGGCGCCCAGGAACAAGAGCACCGCCAGGCCCGGGTAGCCTAACAGCCGGAAAGGCGTGTCCACGCGCATCATCAGGGCCGCGCCGATGATCAAGGCCGCCAATACCAGCCCCATGGTGATGCGGTTGGCGATCTTCTGGAGGCCGGTGATCAATTGATCTTCCCCGGGCGTCTCCACGCGCACCCGCAGTTCGTTGTTGACCGCCATCTCCAAGAGGGAGTTCAGCTTGCCCGGCAACTGTTGCAGGAATTCGTTCGCCTCCAGGGCGGTGTGGAAAATCCGGCCCGGGCTGATGGCGCGGAGCAGGCGCGATTGCATCAGTTGCGAGGCATAGTCGCGCACGGTCCGGTTGGGATTGAAATCGGGAGCCAGCGCCTTGGCCACGCGATCCAGCTTGAGCAAGGTCTTTCCCAGCATGGCGAATTGGGGCGGCGGGCTCACGCCGGCTCGCTCCGATACCGTCGCGATGTTCAAGAACAACCGGCCCACCGCGATGTCCGCGGCCTTGAGGTTGCGGAACTCCGCCACCATGGCGGCCGTGAGGTCCCGCCACTTCACGGGGTCGAAACCTTCCTCGCGGCGGCCAAGGCGCAGGGCGATCTCCGCGGCGTCCTCGCCGCGCCCTTCGGCGATGGACACCAGCATATTCGCCAATTGGCCCTGCATCCGGGGCGGAAGATAGCCCACCATGCCGAAGTCGAGCAAGGCGAGCCGGTTGTCGTCCGTCAGGTACACGTTGCCGGGATGCGGGTCCACGTGCACCAACCCATCCAGCAGGATTTGCTTCATGAAAGCCTGGTAGAGCTGTTCGGCCAGGCGGGCGCCATCCACGTCCAGGCGCGCCAGGCGGGTGAGCTTGGTGATCTTCCGCCCGGCCAGATACTGCATGGTCAGCACCCGGCCCGCCGAATAGCTGTGCACCGGCCGCGGGATCAGGATGTCCGGGAATTCCGCCAGGTTGTCGGCCATCAACTCCATGTTGCGGGCTTCCTGGCGGTAATCCAATTCCCGCAAGAGCGAATTACGCAGCTCCGCCATCTGCTCGCGGAACCGGTAATGCCGGCCCGCCTCGGTATGGCGCTCCAGGAATCCCGCCACCTCTTCCAGAACGTCCAGATCCTCCGCTACGATGTGCCGGACATTGGGCCGCTGGATCTTGACGACCACCTCCAGACCGTCATGGGTCTCGGCGCGGTGGACCTGAGCCAGGGATGCGGCGGCCAGCGGGACGGGGTCGAATGCCCGGAACATCTTTTTGATCCGGCCGCCCAATTCCTCCTCGAGGATGCGTTCGGCTTCCTCGACGGGGAAAGGCGGCACGCTGTCTTGCAATTCCTCCAGCGACCGGAGGTACGGTTCGGGGATCCAAGTGGATTGGGTGGAGAGTAATTGCCCGAGCTTGATGTAAGTGGGGCCGAGCTCTTCCAAATCGCGGGCGAACTCCTCCGGTTTACCCGGTTCGACTTCCCGGGCCCGTTCTTCGGACATGCCGGGAATGTCCTGATGCATCTTATCCGCGAGATCGGAATGGCCGTATTTCAGGAATAAGCCCGCGATATCCTTATAGCGCTTCAGATGGCTGGCGGTCGGCATGGACTGGAATCCTTTTCAGGCGCGGGGCGCACCTTTAGGGTGAAACTACCTTCCCCCCGGTCCAATTCAAGCGATTCGGGTCTGGCGCTATTCGGCCAACCAGGCTTCGGCGTCCTCGCGGGTGGTCGACATCCGGATTTTTAATCCTCTATTATAGGCCGTGTTTTCAAGGAGGTTACTGATTTGGCCAGGTAAGGCCAGAACCGCGATCTTCATGCCACCTAGCCGTTTTGCGGCATATTCCCCGACAAAGAACTCGCCAATCCCGCCCAGTTGGATTTCCGCGCTCAGGGCATCCATGAGGCATTTCCGCACTTCCGGATTCCGGGAACGGGCCTCGGAGATTTGATCGATCAAGCGCAATAGGTCTGCCTGGTTGTACTTTCCGATGCAGGAAAGTTCCAGTTTATCGCCGGTTTCCGTCAAATCCGTCTCCATCCTCCCCAATCCGTTCTATTTACGATACGCCGACTTCAGGAATCCTTGCTATCATGATCGCGGTTTAATCACCACAAACCCTGGTTTGCCGGGAGATTTCCCCGAGCAATCCACCGTGGTTCCTCTTCCGCTGGTTTGCCAATTTGGCATTCTAGAGGAAAAGTATAGGTAATGGCGAATGTTCCATCAACGGAACATACGACCGGAATCCCTTCCATACCTTCTTTCAGGGGTTGCATTGCAGAGAAGAGAGATCGTCGCGGAAAATATCAGGCGCATACTCCAACGCAGGATCAAACTGGGGGAATTCTCCAGTATTGAGCATTTTGCCAGCTCTACCGGGGTGCCGAAATCCCTGCTCAGCCGCATCTTGAACCTCAAGGCGGATCCGAAACTGAGCTCTTTGGACAAGATCGCCAGCGCGTTGGAAGTGCCGGTAGAGGATCTGCTGCGGGAGAAAGCCCGCTAGCTTCGGCGGTTGGACCATCTGCCGCTACAGGGAAACCCGGGTAGCGGAGATGTTACTCCGGCCCGAAACTTTCCAGCTTCAGGATGGGCGCTCCGGCGTTCCTGGAAGCGGCCAGATCCACGCCGAAAACCGCCGCCCAATCGTTGCGGCCTTCCGCATCCTGTAGGGCTTGAGCTACGCTCCAGAAGCCCGCGCCGGCTGAAGCATCCACCCGGGTATGTCGGGCCGCTCGACCTTCGGGATCGAGACGGAACATGCCGTGCTCCGAACGATAGGTCTCCAAGGCCTTGCGTAAAGAGTCGGCGGTCCAAGGAGCTCCCGCTCCTTGAGCGCCCGCTTCAGGAGCCCCTTCCGACAGGGATTCCAATGCGCCCGCGTAGTCGAGGCGGGCCAGGCTGGACAAGAAGCTGAGGACGCGCGCGCGGATGGATGCGGTGAAGGTCGCGGTATCGGCGGTGACGTCTCTGGCCGCGGCCCGGGCGGCCTCTTCGGCGCCCGGGGGCTTGGGCTCTCCGCGCTCGCCGGAGATATAAGCCGGATCGCGCATGCGCTCCCATTCGTCCAGCAGGCTGGAATCGATGCGCCGCACCAGATCCCCGAAATAAACCTCCATCTCGCGGATGGCTTCGGTCTTGGCCGCGGCGGGAAGCGTATTGGCCAAAACCTTGTAGACGCCGTTCAGATGCCGGAGCAGTAAGCCTTCGGAGCGCTCGAGTCCGTAGCGTTTCACGTAACCGGAGAAGGTGTAGTAGCCTTCGAGCATCTCGCGCGCGATGGACTTGGGCCGGATGTTTTCGCCGCCCACCCAGGGGTGCTTTTCGGCGAAGGCGTTGAAGTTCGCGTAGACGAACTCGCGCAGGGGCTTGGGGTACTCCATGGCGTCCAACTCTTGCACGCGCTGATCGAACTCGACCCCTTGGGCCTTCAGCTCGGCCATGCGTTCGGTCTTGAGCATATCGAGCTGCTTGCGCAGGATGAGATCGGGATTCTCCAGGATGGATTCGGCCAAGGTGAGCACGTCCAGCGGATACTCCGGCGCTTCCGCGTCCAGCAGGGGCAGGGTGTCGATGAGGAAAAGCGAGAGGGACTGATCGAGGGAGAAGTTGTCCTGCAAGTCCACGTTGACGCGCAGCCTGGCCCAAGGAGCGTGGCGTTCGGCGATGGGAACGATCGCGACGATCTTGCGATCGACCAGGGCGCGGAAGAGCTGGAAGGCCCGCGCTTTGTGGGCCGCCTTGTCCTTGGGCGTTTCATGGCTGCTGGCGATGATCGCGCGCAAGGCGCGGCAACCGTCTTCGCCGGGGCGCGAGAGCACGTTCAGGAGCATCCCGTGGGATACCTGGAAACGGGAGACCAGGCGCTCGGGCTGGGCGGTGATCATGCGCTCGAAGATGGCCTTGTCCCAAGGCACGTAGCCTTTTTCGGGCGGCTGCCGCTTCACGAACTTGCGCCCGCTCTGCGCGCTCTTGGCCGCCAGCTTGAGGTTCTCGACCACGTGCTCGGGCGCCTGCGCGCCCACGAAGCCGACGTTGTCGAACCCCTTGCGCCCCGCGCGTCCGGAGATCTGGTGGAAGTCCCGCGCGGTGAGCAGAGCCGTCTTGTCTCCCGAGTATTTGCAGAGTTGGGTGAATAGCACGGTGCGGATGGGCACGTTCACGCCCACGCCCAGGGTATCGGTGCCGCAGATGACCTTGAGCAGGCTCTGCTGCGCCAGCTTCTCGACCAGGATGCGGTACTTGGGCAAAAGGCCCGCATGATGCAGTCCGATGCCCTGGCGCAGCCAGCGCTTGAGATCGGGGCCGTACGGGCTGGAGAAACGGAAGCCCTCCAGCGCCGCGGCCAGCGCGGCCTTTTCCTCCTTGGTACAGAGATCGAGGCTGGTGAAGCTTTGCGCGTTCTTAGCCGCGTCGGCCTGGGTGAAATGCACCACGTAGACGGGAGCCTTGCCTTCATTGGCGAAGCGCAACACGGTCTCGGGCAGGGCGCTCTCGCACCACTGGAAATGCAGGGGCACCGGCCGGTCCTGGGATCGGACGGCCACCGTGGGTCGGCCGGTGAGGTCGGTGAGCGCCTTTTCGAAGAAGGCGGTGTCCCCCAGGGTGGCGGACATGAGGAGGAAGCGGGCGCGCTTCAGGATCAGCAAAGGCGTTTGCCATGCCACCCCACGGTCGCGATCGGAATAGTAATGGAATTCGTCCATGACCACGTCGGCCATGGGGCAGGCTTCGCCTTCGGAGAGGGCCATATTGGCGAGGATCTCGGCGGTGCAGCATAGGATGGGCGCGTCCCGGTTGACGGTGGCGTCGCCGGTGGAGAGCCCTACGTTCTCGGGCCCGAACTCCTTGCAGAGGGCGAGCCACTTCTCGTTGACCAGGGCCTTGATGGGGCAGGTATAGACGGAACGGCGCCCTTGGGCCAGGGCCTGGAAATGCAGGACGGAAGCCACCAGGGACTTGCCCGACCCGGTCGGGGTGTTGAGGATGACGTTCTTGCCTTCGAAGAGCTCGAGCACGGCGGCCTCTTGGGCCGGGTACAGGGTGAGGCCCTTGAGCCGGGCCCAATCGAGAAAGGATTCCAGGAGGAAGCCGGTATCGGCCCGGTATTCGGGGGAAAGGGAGGTAAGGATATCGCGGAAGGTGGGGGCCAGTGGCATCGGGGCAAAGATAGGTCACCATTCGATCTGTTCCCATTAAAGGCGCGAAAGGGGTCAGAACTGGCGTTGGAAAATCATCCCTGTCCTCCTATCATTTCCGCTTCCAAATCGATTCCTGATGATAGGAGCCGACCTGTAACCAGATGGGATTGAACGGACGATGAGCGCCCAGAGTATTCAAAGCCAAGACATAAGCATCGCGGACGTATTCCAAGGATTTTATTCGGTTCCCGAATATCAGCGCGAATTTGTTTGGCAGTCGGAGCAGGTGGAACTGCTACTCTCCGACATACACGGCGAAATGAGCGGCTCGAATCCGGAATCGGCGGCCGAGTATTTCATCGGAAGTATCGTCGTCTGCCCGGGAAAAGATGGCGTTCTCGATTTAATCGACGGGCAACAGCGTATGACCACCATTTTCCTGGCGCTCTGCGCAATCCGCGATCGGATCAAGGAGTTGGGAGGAATGCCTCCGGGGGCCTTGGGCGCGCAAATCTCCACGACCTCCAGCGATGATCGCGGCCGCGACGTTTTCCGTGACCGCCTTGTCCTGCAGTACGAGGACAGCGGTACCGTCTTATTGGGAATCGCAAGGGAAATGGGCGAATCCGCGAATGGAGTCGTTACCCGTTCGATCGAAAACATCAAGAACGCCTACGCAACAATCAAGAGCTTCCTTGCTCAACAATTCGGATCGGAGACGGATGAGATTCGGCGATTCTACGGGTATTTTACCAAGAAGGTGAAGCTGATCCGCATCCAGACCGAGGATGTTGCCAAGGCGCTCAAGATATTCGAAACGATAAATGATCGCGGGGTAGGCCTCGATTCGATGGACCTGCTCAAAAACCTGCTGTTCATGAAAACCGTCCGGAAAGAGTTCGAAGCGCTTGGAAAAGTATGGAAGGAACTCCAGGACACGATCCACGACGCGCATGAAAAACCGCTCCGCTTTCTGCGGTATTTCATTTTCAGCCGCTTCAGCGTGGAAGCCCTGAAAGAGGATGAAACCTACGGTTGGTTATCTAAAAACCAGAAGCTATGCGGATACGAAGAGCATCCGGTGGCATTTGCCAAGGAGTTGCTGGACGCTGCGAAGGCATATGCGGGCTTCATGAAGGGGCGGGATCCCTCGGGGAGAGAACGCCCGGAATTGCAAAGCCTCCAATTCCTCGGGGGAAGCGCTGCCAGGCAACATCTCGTATTGCTCTTAGCCGGGCGACACCTTCCGGAAGGACTGCTTAGAATTCTGATTAAAGAAGTGGAAAACCTGTTTTTCATCTACGTCGTAAGCCGGGAGAACACCCGTGATTTTGAACGCAATTTCGCGAAATGGGCTCCCGAATTGAGAGCGGTCAAAACGGAAGAGGACTTACGCGATTTCCTGCGGCTCCGCATAGAGCCTTCAAAAGCCGCCTTATCTGACCGTTTCGATGATGCATTTAAGCGTATGTCGTCCGGGGACCTCCAGATTTTCCGCCTGCGGTATATTCTCGCGAAGCTCAACCAGTACATCGAGATGAAGGCGTATGGCGAGACGGAGAGGACGAGTTGGTTGAGGGACTACACCGATAGCGAATTCCAGATCGAACATATCCAACCCATCAATCCGTCCTCGGAAGCCGTCGAAGAATTCGGAGTTCCGGCCGACCCCGGAATAATCAATCGCCTGGGCAACTTGGTCCTCGTGGAAAGATCCATCAACGGATCATTGGGGAACAAGCCTTTTTCGAAAAAACGCCCGGTCTACACCCAATCCAAAATCCTATTCGTACACGCCATCTCGGACCGTCCGAAAATCGGATCGAATACCAGCGTCGATCGCGCAGTACGCGAATTGGAGTACTTCTCCGATTGGAACGAAACCTCCGTCCTTTCCCGCCAGGCGTTGATTGGGAGATTAGCCCGCGAGATTTGGGGCCTAGCCTCCCCGGCGTAACCTATACGTTACCCTACGAATCCGGTAAGGTACCCGTAAAGTTACCTTCCCCCTTTTCTTACCTTCCTCTAACGGTTTCCCGCCCGCTGCCCGCCGCCATTACGGGCCGTATGCGGCGATCTTCTCAACGAAGGGTAAAAAGATCACAGGAAGGTGGTTCGCGCTTGCGCGATAGTCTAAAATCTTCTTGCCGATGGACCGGTCGGATTTTCCGCTTCCACCCGGCAGCCCGCGCCACAGGCGGGCTGCAAGGTTGACGCAGCGGTCCGGATCCACGGCTTTCACCCCTCGTCGGACTCGTTCCGTGGAAGGACCTCATGCGTTCGAAGATTCCTTTTTCGCCTTTCGCCTCCCTGCCCGCCATCGCCCTGCTCGCCATCGCCTTCACCGGATGCGATTTCCTTCCGCAAGCGACTTCCGCCGATGGTGATCAGGCCTCCGCTTCCCCCAATGCCACCACAGATGCGCAAGGGGCCACCCTCGCCGAAGCCGCCGATCTGATGCCCATGGGCGCTCCCGTGATCGATGACGGCTCCGGTAACGGCCTCGCCAAGCTCACCGGCGACCCCATCATGTGGAAGAGCGATCTCGAAGATCAGACCTCGACCTGCTGGGGCCCGCGCAACAGCTCCGGCTACGTGTCCACCGCTTGCGGCGAATGGGGCGGTATCGGATCCTTGGGCGCCAAGTTGTCCGAGAACGGGATTAGCCGGTCGGGCACCAAATCCCTGTCTTTCACCTATAGCAAAAACGAAGACGTGGCCGGGGCCGGCCTTACGCTTTCGGCCAACGTGGTGGACGTGCGCGCCTATTACTACTTCGCTCCCGGCTACGATTTCGGCCAAGGCGTGAAGATCGCCCGCGTTTCGTCGTTCAACGATGCGACCCAGATGAACGATATCGACATCGTATCCACCGTGCGCAGCCGCGGCGGGTCCAACCAATGCGGCACCACCGACATGGCCGACATGGGCCTGTTCTTCAACGGCCGTCCGGTCGGCTTCGACTGGGGCAACCTGACCGTTCCCGTGAGCTTCCAGCGCGGCCGCTGGTACGAGATGGAATACCAGGTGTTCTTGAACACCCCGGGCCTGCACGACGGCTGGGTCAAGGTTTGGATCGACGGCGTCCAGGTGGGCACCAAGACCGGCCTCAACATCCGCGGCAACGGCGGCTGGAACGTGAAGCTGAACCGCGTCCGCGTGGGCGGCTGGTACTCCAATTCGGCCAACGGCAACTCGTGCGCCAATCCCGCCCAAGCTTCCACCATGTACGTCGATGACGTGGCGGTGAGCACCCAGTACATCGGACCGAACTAAGAGCCGCTAGCCCGGCGGTTGCTTAAGGGCCGCCGGCCCGCGGCCCGCTGGGGTCGATGCCGGACAAGAATCGAATAAGGGCCGTCGGGAGATCCCGGCGGCCCTTTTCATTTCACCCGTTTATTCCGCCATTTCATCCGGGATGAATGCGATTCAGGAAGTTCCCTGGTGGGCGTGCGCGAAACTCGCCAAAGCCTCGCGAAGCTCCGCCAACTTGGGGGGTTTGCTCAGGAGGAGATCCACGTGCGGGGGCATCTCGCCTTCGTCGAGCAGGGATTGGCCCCAACCCGTCAACAGGATCACGGGCGTGGAAGGCGAGGCCTCCTTGACCGCGGCGGCCACCTTGCGGCCGTCCACGTAGGGCATGCCCAGATCGGTCATCACCAGATCGAAAGTCCCGCCCGAAGCGTGCGGGGCCCTCGAAGCTAGGGCGGCCTTGAAGGTATCGATGCCCGCTTGCCCTCCATTCGCCGTGGTCACGTCGTGGCCATCGGCCTTGAGAGTGTCGCGCAGAACCTTGGCCACCAGGGGATCATCGTCCACCACCAATACGCGCAGCTTGGCGGGCACCCTGGGAGGGCCGGGCTTGGCGGCCGGCGCCGGGGCTATGGCGGCGGCGGCCGGGAAGGTGAGCCGGAAGGTGGTGCCTTTGCCCGGGGCGCTTTCGATTTCCAAATCGGCGCTATGCCTTTCCGCCACGCCGAAAACCATGGCCAGCCCCAGTCCCGTGCCACGCTCACCTTTAGTGGTGTAGAAAGGCTCCAGGCAGCGCCGGCGCGTTTCTTCGTCCATGCCGGTGCCCGTATCGGACACCTCCACCAACACCAGTTCCTTCTGCGTGCGCGTGCGCAGGGTGAGGGTGCCGCCTTGCGGCATGGCATCGAAGGCGTTGAGGAAAAGGTTGGTCAGGGCCTCGCGGACCTCCCCTTCCACCGCCATGACCGGCGGCAGGGCCTGATCGAATTCGGTTTCGATCCGGATCACCAGGCCCCGCTGCTGCGGTTCGTCGTTCCAGCGCGCCCGCGTCAGATCGATCACCTGTTGCAGTGAACGATTGAGGTTCACGGGCACCAGGGCCATTTTGGCTTCCCGTTTGCGCGAGTATTCCCGCATGCGGCCCACCGTTGCTGAAACGTCCTCGATGGCGTGGGCGATGGTCTGCAACTGTTCCCGCGATTGCGGGCCCAGGGCCTTTTCCCGCTCCAGGATGGCCTCGGCATAGAGCGCCGCCGGCGAGATGGCGTTGTTGATGTCGTGGGCGATCCCGCTGGCCATCTGGCCCAGGGCGCGCAGGCGCTCCTGGTCCATCACGGTTTGCTGCGACCGTCTCAGGTCCTCGTAGGCCTGTTGCAAGGCGCCGTAAAGGCGCGCCTGGTGGGCGGCCAAGGCGGCATGCGCGCTCAAGAGCCGGAGGAATTCGCGGTCCACCTGTCCGAAAGCGTCCGGCTCGCGGCGCGCGGCCGCCAGCACCCCGAACACCGAGTTCTCCACGATGAGCGGGGCCAGCATCAGCGAACGCAATCCGCAAGCGGCCAGGCGATCGGCGAAGGGGGCGCGCAGGGCGGTGACATCGGCTTCGTAAACCAGTTGCCCCTTTACGCTGCGATCCAGCCCGCTGGCATCGATGGGTATGCGGGTGTTGAGCTCCAGGCCCGCGGAGGATGCCATCGCCGCGGTTTTGTCTCCCATGGTGGTCACGGTCAGCTTTTGTTGGGTGGCTTCGTAACGGCACACGAAGACCAAGTCCACCTGCAGGTTGTCTTCCAAGGCCCCGACCATGACCTGGAATACGCTGGCCAGATCCAGCCGTTCGCCGATCGCGCGCGTGATTTGGCTTAACAGTTCCATGCGCCCCAATTGCTCCTGGATGCGCGTGAGCATTTCGTTGAACGCCTCGGTCAGGAGGGAAAGTTCCCCCACGTTCCGGATGGGCCGGGCGCGCACGGAATAATCCCGTCGCTCGGCCACGGCCCGGGCGATGTCGGCCAGATCGGTAATGGGCGCCGAGATGCGCTGCTGCAAGGCCCGCGAGATGAGGTAGGCCAAGAGGAAGGCCACTCCGCCCACCACCACCGCCACCAAGGCGTACAGGCGGAAGCGCGCCGAAATGGCCCCCAGATCCGATTCCACGTAGAGCGTGCCCAAACGATGGTCGTTCTGCGCCACGGCCCGGAAGCCCCAGAGATCCCCGTGGCCGTAATGGTAGCCGTCCTGGCCGGGATGGGCCGGGAAATCGGAGGCGGGCCGGCCTTCGGGATAGGTGGTGAATATGTTGCCGGACGCATCGTAAAGGACGGCGCCTACGATGTGATGCTCGGCCTTGAGCGCGGACAGCATTTCGGCGGCGCCCCGGCGATCCTCGAAGGCCAGGACCGCGGTGCTGTTGTCCGCCACGATGGACGCGATGGTGGCCAGATTCCGCGTGACCGCCTTGCGGAAGGCCACCATGTCGTAAGCCAGGAAGCTGGCGCAAGTCAGGGTCAGCACCGTCCCGCTGGTCAGAAGCATGATTGCCATCAGGCGTTGGCGCAACGGCATGGCTTATTCCCTGCCCGTCATGGTAACCTGGGCCACCTTCAGGAGCTTGGAACTCACGGATAAATCGGCCTCCTGAACCGCATCCAGGTTGATCTTGAAGCGTACCTTTCCGGCTTCTTCCACGAAACGGATCATGCCGCCTTGGGCGAGGAAATCCCGGGACTCGCCTACCGTAAGTATTTTCCGATCCTTCAGCGAAGCGATCATGCCATCGAGACGGCTCGCCTCGTTGGCGCCGATGAAGAGCACGTGGCATTCCTTGATGTCTTCTATGCGCTTGAAACGTTTGACCACGATGGGGCGGTCCCGCACCGATTCGCCCTTCACCACCTCGTCCAGGAAGTCGTCGAAGGGATCGTCTCCCAGGATGCCCACCACCAGGGAATCCTTGGGGCCCTGGAAGGCGCTTTCGGGCCAGTCCACGAACTGGGCGAAGTTGAACAGGAAAACCGCCTGGACCCGATGCTCCTTATCAGGGCCGGCATGGGCCGGTCCGCCCAGGGCCAGGATGGCGGATACCAGCGCCGGCATCCATCGCGCCACCGTCCGACGCGCCGCCCCCAGGGACATGTTCCTCGTCACCGACATCAGAAGTGCGCCGCCACGCGTGCCGAGGCCGAACTCGGGATTTCCTTCGGCACCTGGGATCCGTCCTGGAATTCCTGATGCCTCCGCTCGGAAAGGTCCTGCCCCGAGAGCGTAACTTCCAGGTTACGGCAGGCCCAACCCAGCCCCAGGCCCGCGGCGGAGTAATAGGGGACTTCAGGCGTTCCCAGATCGGAGACGTAACGGAGCCATACGCTGGCCGAGAAGCCCCAACGGAGATCGACCGAGGAGCGCAGCGAATACTGCGCGTCGGGATCCTCCCCGTCGATTCCGGGCACCGGGATCGGCGTATGCCCGGCTTGGTAGCGGAAATCCTTCTTCAACCAGGTGGCGCCGGCGCGACATTGCCACCACCGCATCGGCTGCCAACCCAAATCGGCTTCCAGCCCGTAGATGTCCTGATCGGCGCCGTTGGCGATGACGGCGACGGAATCGGAGGCCGCTTCCAGGATGCGCAGATCGGAGTACCGGTTGTAGAAGGAAGAAAGCGCCACGCTCAGCATCGCGCCCAGGCTGGTGCGCCAGCCCGCCTCGTAGGCGGTCAGGTATTCCGATCCCATATCCGGGCCGCCTTCCACTGATAATGGAAAGGCGGCTTGCGGTTGCGCCGGGACGTAGAGGTCCTCGTCGATGCGGCTGGGGGCGCGCACGGCGCGCGAGACCGCAGCCCAGATGGTATTTCGGGAATCCGGGGTCCAAGCCGCGCGCGCCGACGGCATCGCCTCCAGACCGGAGTATGCGGTCCGCTGTAAACGCGTTCCCAAAGTGAAACGAATCCGATCGGGCCAGACCTCGATTTGATCCTGCGCGAACAGGTTGAAGTCGTGGAGGTCGCGGTAGGCCGGGCGGAATTGCAGCACCGCGCCATTGGTCACTTCGTCCTGGGAGAGCCGGTAGCCGGTGCCCCAGGTGATCGCGTTCCGATCGCCCAGGGCGAAGCGGTGCTGGAACTCCAGGTCCCAAGTGCGCAAATCCTCTTGGAAGGTGAGTGGGATAAGGCGCGCGGTGCGATCGAAATAGGCCTGGATCTCGATACCCGCGGGCTCGCCGGTACCCCGGGACCAGCGCGCCTCCAGGTTCTGCCCGTCCATGTCGATCTGGCCCGCGGCGGCTGGGGAAGGTTGGGTTTGCGAAACCACAGGCTGGGAGGCCCGCCCCTGGTACAAGGAGCCGATTACGGTAAGCCGATCGCGCGGATCGGGAGTCCAATCGGATCGGAAGCCGCTCTGCGACAATCCCCAGGTATCCTGCGCGCTACTGCCGTCCGGGAGTTCGGAAGGGAAATGCCGGAAGCGCCTCGACCAAGCGTAGAAGTGCAGGTCCTTGGCGACCTTGCCCCCGGCGCGCACGGCTTCCAGGTCGCGCATGAAAGTCCCCGCGGCCGCGGTGGCGTAGCCGCCGCCCATTTCTTCGGCAGGCCGGGTGATGATGTTGATGACGCCGTTGACGGCGTTGGCGCCCCACAAGGCGCCGGCCGGCCCGCTGATCACTTCGATATGATCGATGTTATCGATGAGCACGTCCTGCGCGTCCCAGAGCACGCCGGCGTAGAGCGGCGTGTAGACCGAGCGCCCGTCGATCATGACCAAGAGCTTGTTGGCCGTGGAAGAGTTCTGCCCGCGGGCGGTGATCGCCCAATCGCGGGCATCGATGCGGGCCACCTGGAGGTTGGAGGCCAGGCGCAGCGCCTCGGGCAAGGTGAAGATGCCGGCGCGGCGGATCTCGTCCCGGGTGATCACCTGGATGGACGAGGCGCTGCGGGACAATTCCTCCGCTTGGCGCGAGGCCAGGGTCACCTTGACGTCCATCAGTTCCTCGAGGCTAAGTCCCTTGAGTTGGGCGGGAGTGGGGAGGGAGTCGGTCTCCGCGGCGCGCGCAACGGAACCGAGCATGGCCGCCCCGATGGCAGCGGCCCGCGTAATCCTTCCCAAACAATCCATCCAGGAGCCCCCCCGCTCGAACATCCCCTAACTAACGTTTATCGCGCGGCAGGACAAGCTTAAACCGCCGGCCGCACGGCTCCGAATGATGGTACGCTTGGGGTGAATCCGCCCGGAAACCGCCGCAAGTAAGGTGGCGGCCCGCGGAGAACGAGAGGCCCGATTGCCGCCCTTGCGACTCCTTTCCCGCTTGCGCTTTTCCTCTCCCCTCCCGCATCGGCTTTCCTATCGCCTCTCCTATCGTATCTGGACCTGGCTGGCTTTCACCCGCGCCCCCGGCAATGCGTTTTCCTTCTGGATACGCCGCCGTCTCCGTTGGTCGCGCGGCCTGCCGACCCTCACCGATGAGCCCAAAACCGATCTCTTCGCCTATCTCGACCCGGGGCCGGCGGGAGCGGGACTGTTGCCCGCGGCATCGCGGACCAAGGAAAATGCCGAGGCCCGCGAAAGCGAACTCCGGAAACGCTACCGTCTGGAACCATTGCGGACGCGCTCAACGGCTACCGTGTACCGTAAAAACCTCTACTTGCTCGACATCCTCGAGCGGGCGGCGTCAGGCCTCGACCTGCCTCCGCGCGGGACGGGAGCCTTTTCTGAAGAGCAGGGAGACCTTCCCACTTGGAAGGGGGCCCTTAAAGCCTTGGACATAGGCGCCCAGGATTGGCATTACGTCTTCGCGTTGGAACGGTGGCTGGCGCGCGGCGTCGCGCCGCGAAGCGACGGGGCGGATCGAGAGGTGGTCCTGCGCGGGGTGGAACTGGACGGGTATGGCGTATACCCGGACCTGCGTTCGCGCTATGATTACGCCCGGGCTTACGCGGCCCAGACCGGCAATCCTTCCGTCGCCTATGAAGTCGCCGATTTCCTGAACGTCGCCGGAGATGATCTCGATGTCATTACTTGGTTCTATCCCTTCGTGGCCCGCCACCATCTTTTGCTGTGGGGACTGCCCCTGCGGCATTTCGCTCCGGCCCGCTTGATCGAAAAGGCGGCCCGGATGCTGCGCCCGGGCGGATGGCTGGTCGCCTTCACCCATACCTCGCCGGAACAGGAGGCCTTCCTGGCGCTGGGACGCGCCGACGGCCGCCTGGAACTCGTGCGTGCGGGAGAAGCCTGCAGCCGCTTGGTGGATTTCCACGCTGAGGTGGAGGACCGCCGCTTTTCATTCTGGCGGCGGAAATGATTCGCGGTCTACCTCGCCGCGGGGGCTACCAGACCACGGCCACGGTAGCGCCGAAGGAGACGCCGGAATTGAAGTAATAGGTTAGCGGGATGTCCAACTTGACGGGGCCGAATCCCAGGCCGACTCCGGTCATGGCGCGCAAGCGCATGAGGGAAGGGCCGTTGCTGCTGCTGCCTTCGACGTTTACCTTGGCCGCGTCGAAAGTCACCTTATCGGAATTGCCCGTGATGTTGGCGTCGGACTGGCCTTCCAACTTTATTTTCGCGTTGCCGAAGTCCAGGTCCGCGCCCACGCCCGCGCTCAGGTTGATCACGCCGAACAACAAGGCGACCGCGGTATTGGCTTCGAGGGGGATGGTGTAGGTGGAGACATCGACGGCCATCTTGAACAAGGGATGGATGGCGACCTGGGCGTCCGGCGTTCCCTGCCCGTAACCCATCTGGGCCAAGAGGGCCTCCTTGTCCGTGCTGTCTTGGCCCGTGGCCCCGGACATCACGGCCTGGCGGAGATGGGCATCGTTCTCGAAGGTGCCGACGGGAACCTGCATGTCCACCTTGTCCATCTGCATCTAGAAGCCGGATCCCAGCGAGATGCCCCGCCACTTCACCAGTCCCGCGAAACTCCTCTTATCCAGCAACCGGTAATTGGCGCCGATCCCCATGACCTGGTTGTCGATGGAGAAATCAGAGACCTTCATCTTGAAGGTGCCGAACTTGGCGTTCAGGTATAGGCCCGGGACCAGGAATTTGCAGTTCAGGCCCACGTTCACTTCAGTAAGGCCGGCGCCGAAACCCGCGTAAAGATCCCCTTCCTTCGCGATCTTATCCTGGAGATGTTCATAGACGGTCGGATCCAGGCTGGGCCCTTGCACGCCCATCATGAACCCCGTGGAGACGGCGAATAGATCGTAGTTCTGGAAACCCTGGAGGGTCGCGGAATTGGTCGCATAGGCGTTGGCGTTGGCCATGCCTTGCGCCAATTGTTTCTGGCTTTGGAATTGGCTCAGCTTCGCGTTGGCCGTATCGATGGTCTTGTCGAAGGCATCCTTCACTTCCGCGTTCATCTTGTCTTCGAAGTAGGCCTGCATGGCGGGGGTGAACCTGGGATCGGAGATCCCCTTGAAGTGGACATTGGGCGCCGAACCCGAAACGCGGAAGGCATGGGCGGTGTTCAGGGCCATGGCCGCGGCGGCCAGAACGAGCGCGGCGGTTCGGGAAACTTGCATGTTACTCCTGTCGCGGTTGGGTATCGGGGTCCTAGCCGGAATCATATCAATCCCGGCATCCGGGGTTCAAGGGAACATCGAGGAGTAATGAAGGGAAGAGGTTACCGCGATCCGGATCATATGCCTTAGGGCCTCCGCCCGGGTAAATCGCCTTAGGCGCCGTCCGCGACCGGCGGACGGATCTTCTCCTTGCGGAGATTCATCCAATTACCGGGAACGGGCAGGGGCCCGAAACCGACCTGGGCGTAAACGGGCTGGGCGTCGCGGGTGGCCAGGGCCCAATGGTAGACATCGGCGAGATCGGGATGGGACAGGGCCGCCGCGACGAGCGTGCGGGCCAAGCCCCGGCGGCGATGCGCGTCATCCACGTACACGTCCATGATAAAAGCGAAGCGGGTCCTGTCGCTGGCGACGCGCAGGTAACCTACCTGTTCCCCTCCCCGATAGCATCCCAGATTGAGGGCCGAGTTGCGGGCGCCTTGCAGGATTTCCGGCATGCGGATGCCGGGGGACCAATAGGCCGCCGTCAACCAGCCTTCCAAGACCCGGAAATCCAGGCGCCCGAAGTCATCGTCGATCTCGTATTCCCCTGCCGCCCCTTCCAATCGCGTTCGCATCGCCCATTCCTCCGCGTTGAAAGATAAATGAAACCGGATCTTCACGGAACCGGCACTCCCGCCGCTTAACTTCCCGCGTCGCAATGGCGGCGTTGCCGCAGCGTGGACCACTACCGCACACATAAGGAGACTTTTTCATGCCCAAATCCAACTTGCCGCGCGTCCTGGCGGGCCTATTGCTCGCCGCGGCCGCCGCGAAGGCGGCTTCGCCCGTGCTGATCGCCTTGGACTCCCTCAACCTGCCCAACGGCGATCTTTCCGGGCTGACCGGGACCTTGGAGAACGGCGTCCCCGCGACAAGCTTCGGCGGCATCGGATCGGGCCTGGCCTATGCGGGCGGCAATACCTTCCTCGCGGTCCCCGATCGCGGACCCAACGCCACCCCTTTCGCGGGCGGAGACACCATCGATAATACGGCCAGCTTCATCGGGCGTTGGCACGACTTGGAAGTCAATTTGAACCCGGGTTCGGGCGTTCTCCCCTACTCGCTTTCCATTACCCTCAAGAAGTCGACCCTCATGGCCAGCGCGACGCCCCTGATTTACGGGAACGTCCTGCCCAACCCGGCTCCGGCCCTCAATCCTCCGGGCCTTTATTACTTCAACGGCCGCTCGGACAACTTCGGATCCGGCCTCTCCACCAATTCCGACTTCGCCCGGCTCGATCCCGAGGGCGTACGTCTCTCGCGCGATCGCAAAAGCGTTTTCGTAACGGATGAATACGGTCCCTACGTGTACCAATTCGATCGCGCCACCGGCAAGCGCACCCATTCCTTCGCGCTACCCGATCATTTCGCCATCACCCACCTTAATTCCAAGGGCTCACTGGAAATCAGCGGCAACACCTCGGGCCGCGTAACCAATAAGGGGATGGAAGGCCTGGCCATTTCCCCGGACGGAAAGACCCTGGTCGGCTTCGTCCAGAGCCCGCTCCTGCAGGACGGCGGAGACGGCGGACGCTTCTGCCGCATCATCACCATCGACATCGCCTCCGGCGCGACCCATGAATACGCCTACGACGACACCATCCCGGCCCAGAAGAAGAACTTCAACAGCAGCGAGATCTTGGCCCTCAACGATCACCAGTTCCTGGTACTCGAACGCGACGGCAAGGGCCTGGGCGACGGCAGCAGCGCCGTGGTCAAGACCCTGTACGCGGTGGACATCAAGGGCGCGACCGACGTATCCAACATCTCCGGAGCCGCCAACCTCAAGCCCGTGGCCCTTTCCAAGACCTTGTTCCTCGACATCGTGGGCGCCTTGACGGCCAAAGGCATCAGCGTCAAGAGCATCCCGTCCAAGCTGGAAGGCATCGCCTTCGGCGCCGATATCGTCCGCAACGGCGTTGTCAACCATACCTTGTACATGGGCAACGACAACGACTTCGTCCCCGACGTATCGGGCCAGAACAAGATCTTCGTCTTCGCCTTCGCCGACGCCGATCTTCCCGCGGGCTTCAGCTATCAGCCCCAGGTCTTCAACGTGGCCCCCGTCGCCGACGCCGGTTCCAACCTCCAGATCACCACGTCGCAGGTCTCGGCAACCACCGTGAACGGAACCGTATCCGACGAGGATGGCGACGCCCTCTCCTGCCGTTGGAGCGAAGGCGGGACCGTGCTGCGCGACTGGTTCCCCGCCAATGCCGGCTCCTGTCCGCTGCCCTTGGCCGGTCTCGGGTTGTCGATCGAAACCCATGACCTGACCCTGAAGGTGACCGACCAGAAGGACGCCAGCGCCAACGACGTGTTGCTGACCATCGGGAACTCGGCGCCCACCGTGGACGCCGCAGGCGTGGGCACCTACGAGATCAACGTCTCCATATCCGTTTCCGGGACGGCCGCCGACTTCGACGGCGATCATCTGCACTTCGAATGGACCGTGGACGGGCAAGCGCTCTGCTCCGGCGATATCGTCGCGCCTGCGGGCGGAACGCCCATCGCTTTGGGCAGCTGCCCCGCTAACGGCTTGTCCCTGGGTTCGCATACGGCCCTCCTCTCGGTGACCGACGGCGTCAACGCCCCGGCCTCCGCGTCGGTGGTTCTCGAAATCGTGGATACCTCGGTTCCGACCTTGGCTCCCGTGGTGACGCCCGCCATCTTGTGGCCCCCGAACCATAACATGGTGGACGTGGCCATCGATTCGCATGCGGCGGATAACAGCGGCATCGTGACCGTTTCGGCTTCCGTCTCCAGCAACGAACCCCAGAACGGCTTAGGCGACGGAGATACCGATGTCGATTGGACCACCCCCGTCGTCGACCCTGCCACGGGACGCGTCAGCCTGCAACTGCGGGCCGAGCGGTCGGGCAAGGGGAATGGCCGCATCTACACCGTCACCGTGAAAGCGGTGGACGACGTGGGCAATACCTCCCAGGCCAACGTCACCGTGAAAGTGCCTTTCAACGCTTCCAAGAAATAGCCGCATAAGCGCGGGCGCGAGCCTCCACCGGCCGCGCCCCATGGGGCCGAAACGACCATTGACCCCCGCCGGGGAATTGCTACTTCACGGTTCTTGATCGGCCCGGGTCTTCATCCGGGCCGCGCCTTTTCCGGAGGAACCATGGCCGATCCCGCGCCCGCCGACTTCATCTCCGTCATCGAACGCGTTTCCTCATCCCAGCCCGGCTATCGGCGGGCCCATGCCCGCGGTCTCGGCCTGCGGGGCGTCTTCCGCGCTTCCGAAGCCGCCCGCGCCCTTTCCGTAGCCGAGCATTTCCAAGGCGCAGACATCCCTTGCATCGTCCGTTTTTCCAACGCCTCCGCCAACCCTTGCACCTCCGACCGCATCTCCCCCAAGGAAGGCCGGGTGCTCGGGATGGCCATCCGCTTCGTCCTGCCTTCGGGAGCGGCCGCCAGCTGGGCCGCCATCAATATCCCGGCCTTTCCCGCGCGCACGCCGGAGGAATTCCTGGCCTTGACCGAGGCGCAAGCGCCCAAGCGCGATGGCAAGCCTTCCGCCCTGCGGCTGTTGGGCCACCTCATCCGGCATCTGCATATCCTGACCAGCGTGAAAGCCATCAAGGGCCTGAAGCCCGCGCGCAGCTTCGCGGGCGAAACCTTCCACGGGATCCATACCTATTACTTCCGGGACGCCCAGGGCGGACGAAGGCCCTTCCGCTACCGCTGGGCCCCCGCGCTGAAAGCCGATCCCCTGTCCCCCGCCGAAGCCGCGCCCCTGCCCGCGCAGTATCTGCTGGACGAAGTGCGGTCCCGCGTGGGCCAAGGCCCGCTGGCCTGGGATCTGATCGCCGTTTTCCCGAAGGACGGGGATGCGCTGGAAGATCCTTCCCGGGCCTGGGCTCCGGGCCGCGAGGAAATCAAGGTGGGTCGGATGCATCTGGAACGGGTGCATGAGGATCAGAAGGAGGTGGAAGGCCTGGTTTTCGATCCGACGGCCGTGGTGGCCGGCCTGGAACTCTCGGAGGACCCCATCCTCCGCTATCGCGCCCTCGTCTATTCCGAATCCTACGCGCGGCGCTCGCAAGAACGGCGCGTCGGACCCGCTCCCGCCGATTTGGGCCAGTAGCACGGCCGTAGCCGTTAATCCCGTTTCGGGATTTCCACGACCAGGGTACGGGACCAGCGATCATGCAGCGGCAGCCCCGGGGCTCCCTCCGCGTCCCGCATCAAGAGGGGAAACCATTCCAAGGGCCATTGGCGCAGGATGGTACGGAAGGCGATCTGGCCGAAGCTGGGCACCCCGCCCCCGAAGTCCACCACCCGCGTACGGGTCACCATCTTTCCTGGCGATCGCAGGGTGAGCGCTTCGCTGCCCACGTAATAGAAGAAGAAGATGACCAGGTTGGTGGCGATGGCCAAGCCGCGTTCGGTCTTCCATCGCTCCATGAAATTGGGCGCGGCTACCTCGATGGCCATCAGGATGCCGGTGAGGAAGAGGTAGAAGCCCAGCAGATCCAGCACCAGGTTCAGGATGCGCTTCCCCCGGGGCGCGGGGATGGGCATCTCTATTGCGGCTTCCGCGGAATCGTCCATAGCCATGAACCTAATTAATTCGCCGCCCCGCGTACGAAGGAGATGGGGGCCGCCGCCGAGGCTCAAGGAGTCCCCGGGACCGGCCCCGGGGAGGCTAGCCGAAGATCAAATGGAACCCGACGCCCCCAAGAACAGGAACGGGAAGGGCCAGTTCAACTGCGCGGCCCGCAAACGGCCGGTATCCGCGTCGCGGGCGAAATAGTTGGGGCTGTTGGTGGCGTTCCACACCTCCAGATAGGTCGTCAACTCGCGCCCCCAGATCCGGTGCGCGCGCGACAGCCTCAGATCCAGCCGGCTGTAGGGCGCCAGACGGCCTTCATCCCGGGCCCCCACCACGATGGGATCGAAAGAGCCGCGTCCATCCCCTTCTCCGGAAAAGGTCGTATAGGGTTGGCCCATGGCCCAGCGGTAAGCCAAGGCGAGTTCGTATCCTCCCGCGAAGGCGAAGCGATTGGCCCAGTTGAAAATCACCGGGCGATGGTAACGATAAGCGTAGGAAGGTTGGCCGGCCGCATCCTGCCGGTTCGAAAGACCTGCCTCCACGGAAGCCCAACCGCGCCAAGAGGGAATGGGCTGGTAATCCAAGGACAGTTCGGCGCCCAGGCTGTTGCCGCTGCCGGTATTGGAGTAGGCGTAGCGCAAGCCCCCGAAGTCGGCATAGGCTTCCTCCTGCACCTCGGGCGGCAGCGTCGAGAAATCCGAAACCGTATCCAGTATTGCCTTGAGCTCGGCGGCCCGCTCCGCGGAAAGGCCCGACTCGGGCACCGGCAGCAGGAACCCGTCCAGTTGGATGGTATGATCGGGCACCAGCCGGGGGACCACGAGATCCTCGTAACGCTTGTAATACCCATCCAGGGATAGCTTCCAGCCTGGCGCCAGGCTTCTGGTGGCCCCCAGGCCGATCTGGGCGCATTTCTCGGACTTGAGGCCGGGATTATCATCGCGTTCGTAGAACGGAAGATTGTCCTGGGCGTAAAGCCCGGCGTTGACGCGCACATCGGTGCGGGCATCGGCATGGTACAGGTAGTCGGCGCGCGGGGCGGGGAAAAGCTCTTGGGAAAGCGTGTTGTACTGGGCCCGCAGGCCGTAGGTAAGCGTCCCGCGCCCGCGCGTCCATACGTCGGAAGCGAATACGGCGCCGGAGTGCTGTTCCAGGTAACCCTCATGGACGAAATGGATGCGCGAGGGGAACTCCCCCAGGTAGTCGAGGTTGGTGCGCGAGCTGTCTTCCTTCGTCAGGGTGAATCCCGATTGGGAGAAATACCCCAGCGGCTCCAGCATGTCCACGTTGCCGTCCACCATCACCTGGTACAGCACCCAGGGAAGATTCATGCGATAGCGATGCCATTGGTACTCGTAAGCGGCGCCGTAGGTCGCGCGATGCTCCTCGCCCGAGAGGGTGCCGAATCCGCGCCAGTCGAATTGCCGGATCGATTGCGACAAGGCCCAAGGCGGCGTCGGTGAGCCGGGGCCCTTGCGGAAGCCCACGCCCCAGTCCTGCATCTGCCAGCCGAAATCGCTTTCGTAGCGGGAGGCGGGCCTCGCGTCCCAGTTCAGCGCCAGGAAATGCGATTGATGGCGGATGGCCACCGAAGAGATGCTGTCGACGGAAAGCTTGTTGGCATGGCGGGCCTGCGGGATATACGGGCTGGAGCCGTTGGGCGCGACCGGGGCGCTGGGATCCCCGAAATTGGGGTTGAGACCGGACAGGATGTTGGACTCGTGCGGCACCACCACCGCGTAACCGTCCCCCGCCGTCAACCCCAGGTAATCGGCGCGGAAGCCCGGCGTAGGCGCGAAGGCGGCACCCCAATGCCAGTCCGTAAGCGAGGGCATATTCACGTGATCGCGGTAACCGCGCATTTCGCCGCGGAAGGCGCTGTCCCCGGATGCCGCCCCGGCCAGATCGAGGATTCCATGTACGGCGTCGGCGAAGAGCAGGGTTTGCGCCGCCCCGAAGACGGACAAGGTCCCGGGGATGACCGGGGTTTCGGCATAGGCATCGCCGCGCACCAGGGAAAGGTCGCCGCGGGCGGAGGGACGTTCCGGCAGGCGCGGTTCGCTCCGTAATCGCAATAGGCCCGACAGGGCGCCGGGGTCCTCGGCCGGGAAGGCTTCCCGGTAGAGGCCCGCCGAACGCAGGGTGTTGGGATTGAAGATGGAAAAGGATCCGCCCGTATGATAGGGCTGCAAAAGGGGTATGCCGTTCAGGATCACCCGGGTCATGTCGGCATCGCCGCCGCGCACGTAGGGACGGGCGTTCACGTCGCTCTGGGTCTGCACGCCGGGAGTGGTCGCCAGCGCCCGTATCGGATCATTCATGGCCCCCGGCAGCGCGCGCACGTCCCGCATGGGCAGATCGGATGCTGGGCCCGGCTCCCGGGTAGCTTGCACGTTACGGGTGGGAAGGTCCATGGCGGCCGTATCCCGGCGGGCCCCGGTCGTGTCCCGCGCGGCCGCGGCCGTATCCGCCCAAACGCCCGCGGACAGCATGGCCAGAACGCCCCCGGTCAGGGCCGCAAGCATGGGGCGCATCACCAATCCCATCCCAGGCCCAGGTTCATGTCCCATTGCAGGGGCGGGATGTCGGCGCGGCGGAAATCCCGGTCGCCGGCGGGAATCTGCGGGTAGCTCACGTTGAATTGCGGGACCAGGAAGTCCGGGGCCAAGGGGGCATGGGGAAGCGGAAAGCGCGCGCCGAAGCCGGTCTGCAGCACCAGTACGCGATCGCTGGGCAAGGCGCGGGCGAAATCGTCCTTGAGCACGCGCGGCATCTGGGTCGCCAGCAAGGTCAGGCGCGTGTTGGCGAAGAAAAGCGGAAGGCCCACCCGGCGCGAGGCGGCGTATTGCAGGAAAAGCGAATTGTCCGCCCAGGCCCCGATTCCCCAGCCGGCTCCCAGCATATGACGCATGCCGCCCCAAGCAGGCATGGCCACGTTCAGCGCGAACTCCAGGCTGGCGGGGTTGGTGGGGGCTTCCAAATGCCATTGCAGCTCGGCGCCGGGGAAAGGTCCCACGTGGTCGGCGATGCCGAGGCGATAGTCGAGACTGACTTGGGGGACGTCGCTTTGGCTCACCTTTTCGGAACCGCTGCCGTCTTGGTTGCAGGCCTGCGGGTGCAGGGAATCGGCGGAAGCGGAGCAGTCCCAACGCGGCTGCCGGCCAATCCCGAAGGTCGCTTCGCCATGGCCTTCCGGCATCAGCACGCCGGTATGGAAATGCTGGGTGGAATACAGGCATCCGCTCAAGGCCCAAGCCAGGCAAGATAAGATGAGGATGCGCTGGTTCACGATTGACCGTTCGGGTTGGCGGGAAGATACGAAGATCCGCGGATCCGCCGCCTCCCTGAAGACGAAAGGAAACGGAAGCAACTAGTATGCCGCCTCAAAATGCCAAAGGAGGATGGAAGAATGGAACGGGAAACCGGCCACCCGTTTCCCTGGTTAACCGGCTATCAAACCCGCCAGCGCGCGACCCAATGCCATGCCGCCCCAGCCGAGCAGAAATAGCAGGGCCGCCGCTCCGAGCAGGAAAAGCGTCGCGAACAGCCAGTCCCCGCGCCGGGCGCGGCCGGGATCGCGCACGTGCGCCTTCAGCAGATCCACGTTTTTGCGGTTCGCCTGCCACCAGAAATCGAAGGCGTCCCCGACCAGAGGAACGATTCCCACCACGGTCTCGAGGGTGACGTTGAATCCCATCCGCAGGAGGGTAACACGCGGGATACCCAGGCGCGCCGCCCGGACCAGGATGTAGGCGGAGAAAAGCATGCCGACCAAATCCCCGACCACGGGGATGAGGCCGATGAGGGGATCCAGGCCGATGCGCAGGTTCGTTCCGGGAACGGGAATGCTGCTGTCCAGCAGCCAGGCCAAGGCTTCCAGCCGGCGCACCTCTTCGGCAAGGGCAGGGGCGGAGCGGGAGTCCGCTTCATCCCAACGGCCGATTTCCACGCGGGCGGTTCCCATATCCTCAAGTTACATCGCTCTGCGTCATGCGCCAGTAAAAACGCAACGCCCCTGTAACGCGCCCAGGCCCTGGAAAGGGCCCGGGCCGCGTGTCTGTCCACCGGTAGGGGGAATGAATTAGTTTTCCCTGCCACTCAAAGCCGGAAAAATCATGGAAACCGTAATCGCTCCCGCCCCGGGCCGGAAAACCGAAGTCCCGTTCACCCCTCCGCAACGGCT
Source organism: Fibrobacterota bacterium (assembly GCA_019509785.1). NCBI lineage: Bacteria > Pseudomonadati > Fibrobacterota > Fibrobacterota bacterium. The sequence goes on from JAEKLQ010000036.1 coordinate 50,245, forward strand.
GATGCTGACGCTTTTGTGCAGCTCCATCTGCATGGTGGTCCTCGACTTCTCCATCGTGAACGTCGCCCTCCCCTCCATCCAGACGGCCTTGGGATTCAGCCAAGCGGGCGTGCAATGGCTGTTCACCGGCTACGGACTCGTGTTCGGCGGATTCCAATTGCTAGGCGGGCGTTTATCCGATCTCTATGGGCGCAAACTCATGTTCCTATCCGGCATCGCCCTTTTCGTACTGGCGTCCTTCTTGGGCGGTTTGGCCGGCAGCCCGGCCATGCTGGTGGCCATGCGCTGCCTACAAGGCTTGGGCGCGGCCCTACTGGCCCCTTCGGCCCTGGCCTTGCTGATGGGCGTGTTCCCGGAGGGCCCCGCCCGCAATCGAGCCTTCGGCATCTGGGGCACGGTCGCCGCCGCCGGCTATTCCATCGGCGTGGTGCTGGGCGGTATCCTGGTGGCTTGGCTCGGTTGGCGATGGATCTTGTTCGTCAACGTGCCCTTGGGCGCGGTGATCCTTGGCGCGGCCTGGCGCTTGCTTCCCGATCCCCGCGCCGAAGGCCCACGGCCCCGCCTCGACGTGCTAGGTAGCGTGCTGGTTACGGCGGGTCTGATGGCGCTGGTGTACGCCTTGGCCCGGGCCCCCGAGGTCGGTTGGCGTAATAACGCCACCTGGCGCACCGGCCTGGCCGCCCTGATCCTTCTCGGCGCCTTCCTGATCGTCGAGATGCGCACCGCCGAACCCCTGATGCCTTTGCGCATCTTCCGTTTGCCGGGCATCGCCGCCGCCAATCTGGTCTGCACCTTCCTGAGCGCCGCCATGGTGGCCATGAACCTGGTCCTGACCCTGCATCTGCAACGCGTGCTCGGCCTAACGCCCATCCTCACCGGACTGGCCCTGCTCCCGCACGGATTGGCCGCGACCTATGCGGGCCCCTGGGGAGGCCGTCTGGCGGGGCGCTTGGGCCCCAAACGGGTCTTGGTGGGCGGCATCGCGCTCGGGTTGTGCGGGCTGCTCATATTGGCCGCGTTCCTGTCCACGCGCAACACCTATTGGTACCAAATCTTTCCGGCCACCGTGCTTCTCTCTTTCGGGATCATGCCCGCCTTCGTATGCCTGACCCTTTTGGCGACTGCGGGCGCGCAGCCCCAGGACCACGGGCTCGTTTCCGGCATCGTGAATACCACCGGCCAATTGGGAGGGGCGCTGGGCCTGGCCGTGCTGGTGGCCGTCGCCGCGGGCCGCACCGCCGCCGCGCACGTCGCCGGCCTGCCCGAAACCGAAACGCTCATCGCCGGCTACCGCGCGGCGCTCGCGACCGGGGCCGGCTTCATCGCGGTCTCGTTGCTGATCGGGATGATCGGGCTAAAGGGCAGGTCGGAGGATTAGAAAACGATGACGTGGAACGGGATTCAATCGGCCGATGCGGTGCGGTCCGTCGCGCCGGAACCGGAATCCCGCCGGCACATGCATCTGCGGTATTCGACAAATTCGGCCTGCACTCCATTCAAGAGCGGCGACGCATTCACGATCTCCAGGCTATCAGCCCGGATGTCCCAACCCGTGTTACCAATCTCGGTAGAATACGGCGAAGAAGAACCGCGAGGGAAGAGAACCGTCTCGCGAACCAGCTTCCTTTTCAAGTACATCTTAAGCGTACCCAGGTCGGTCCCTTTGGAGGTATCCTCGTCCACGTCCTGCCGCTTGGACCGATAGATGTCCGGATTGACGGCTTTGGAGGTATCGTAGTGGAGGGAGTGGATGCGGCGGTAGGTAGCGCTATCGCACCGGATGTTCATCTGGGACAAGGTGCCAAAACCGCGGGTCCACATGTGCATTCCAAAATGCCCGTCCTGAACCCGAATCATCGTGCGGAAATGGACCGTGGATTCGCTGCATAAAAGGAGGGCGTAAACCCCGTACAGAGTGGTGCAACCCGAGAGAAGAATGAGCGCCGCCAGCGAACACGCCATCGACAGGGCCAAAAATCCATGGCACCTCCGAATCGTCGCGTTCATCTTCACCTCCGGATTCGCTTTCTAGGCTTTGACGAAGGCGATCTTTACCTTCAACGCCGCCAGGATCTTCCGCAAGGTATCCACCCCCGGGTTGCCTCCGCGGGAGAGCGCCTTGTATAGGCTCTCGCGGTTGAGGCCGGAAGCCATGGAAATCTTCGCCATCCCTCCATGGGCGAGGACAACGTCCTTTAGCGCCACGAGAAAGGTTTCCTCGTACTCGTCGTTGAAGCATTCGGTAAGATATCCTAAAGCGCGATCCGGATCATCCCGGAGCGCGGGGTGGAGATAGGTTTCGTAAGCCGCGCGGGCGGGCCGTTCTTTTTTGGTAATCCGCCCAATATCCTTTTTCCCTTTCGATATCTTGGGCTTGTCCCCGCTTCGCCCCCCCAGTGATGAGGGGGATGAGCGCCCTCCCATCCTTTCCGCAGTAGATCCGATAGCCCGGGCCATAGTCAATCCTCAGCTTGATAAGGGTATGGAAATAATTGCATCCCCGAAGTTACCCGATTTCAACCTAGCGCGATACGCTTCAAAATGTAGCCTACAGGCTACAATGAGTCAAGATGAATCGGCCCATCCCCCAAATCAAATCAATCGCACCCATCCCGTTCTTCTCCGCCGCGCGCGAGGCGTCGATCCCCCAAGCATGACATCCCCGCTTTCCGCCGGTCCGGCGAAAAGCGATCGCTGCCGGGTCGATCCGGCGGGCCCGGCCTGCGGAGCCGGTGAGTTCGCGAGCGTACGTGCTTCGGGGTAGGGAACGGATCAAACCCAGCGAAAGCCCGCGCGCGCGATACAAGGGACCTCGAAGAAGAATGCGCGGGCGTCGTCTCCCCGAAACACGGAAGACCCGGATCCACGACCAGCGAGCATCCGAACCGGATCCGCAGTCCGGGACCGCCAGACCCACCCCAGCGAACTACTTTTTGCACAAAACGAAAGGAAAAAAATGTCCTGGTGGATCTACGCCCTCCTTTCCGCGTTCTTCGCCGCCCTCACCACCCTCTTCGCCAAAGGCGGCCTCAAGGGGATCGACTCCGATCTCGCCACCGCCCTGCGCACCGGCTTCGTCCTGGTTATCGCATGGGGCATCGTCTTCGCACGAGGCCAGGCGGCCGGGGTAACCTCCCTGTCACGGAGAACCCTGCTCTTCCTCGCGGCGTCGGCGCTCGGGACGGGGTTGTCATGGTTGTGCTATTTCCGGGCCCTGCAAGCGGGCAAAGCCGGTCCGGTGTCCGCCCTGGACAAGTCCAGCCTGGCGATGACGATAATCCTGGCGGCGGTTTTCCTGGGGGAGCGCCTTACCTTCAAAACGGGAATGGGGACGGGCCTCATCCTGGCGGGAATTCTCGTATTGGCGCTATGAGCCCCGGGCGGGGGGCGGTGTTCCCGGTGCAATCTTAAGCCCTTAGGCTTAAAGCATCGTTCAAGGGGAAAAGTTGGGGTGATCGATGGGATTTGAACCCACGACCAGTGGAACCACAATCCACTGCTCTACCAACTGAGCTACGACCACCACGGAACGGGGCTAATTTAGAAACGGCAGCGGGTTATGCCAAGCTCGGCGGCGCTTAAGCGCGCCGTGCGGCGTCGGAAAAGGCCTGTGTGGGGATACGGCCGGCCCGCAAGGATCCCGGAACGCCGGCGATATAGGCGCGGACGCGCCTCTTGACGGGGGTGCAACCTTTCCGCGGGGGAGGCGGAAGCAGCTTCATCGTGAATTGATTGTCCCCGAACTTCCGGTTCTCCCGGCTCATGAAAAGGGATAAGCCCAACAGGAAGAGGACGAAGCCGGACAGGAATGCGGTGACTGCGTAGGTGAGCACGATTCGAGTATAGCACCCGGCATTCCGGGTCGTCCATCGCTCCGTACCGGCCGGTACAGGACCGGTCCATGGCCCTGGCATCGCGGCGGGGCATGCCGCAAGCTCCCCAAGCGCATGGGGCCGCGGGCCCCTATTCGCCTTTAGATTCCTAATCGTTTTTGGGGAACTGGAGGGTATCTTTCCCCGTATCCGGCGATTCGAGGACGCGCCGGATCCTTTATGGAACCTTGAGGAGGAGAACGTGCCCCCATATCGCGGATGGCCTTCCGCCTTAGCGGTACTTTCCATCGCCACCCTGGCGTTGGGCGTGCTGTTGGCGGGATGCAATCTCTTTTCGCCCCTGGCCTCCGATAGCCGCGGCGATCTCACCTATGAAGGGCTTTTGCTCAAGGGCGACAAGGCCATCAACGATGGCGATTTTCCGGCCGCGGAAGGTTGGTTCGCGCGCGCCATGCAGCTCAACTACCGCGGGTCGGAAGCCTACCTGTTCGATGCCAAGGCCTTGGCCGCCGAGTATAAGATCGATTACACCACCCTGAACAACGAGTTCAACAAACGCCGCAACCAGGACGGGAACGGCGCGAAGGGAATCCCCTTCATCGACTCCGGGACCAGCATCGAGAAGATCGACAGCACCTACTATCCGGTGGCGCAATCGGTGGAGAACCTGGAACACATCCTGCGGCACGCCCGCGACACCGTGGTCATCCCGGGAGGATGGAAACTGCTTCCCGACGGGGACACCGCCGGCGACGGGCACGTCTCCGAAGGCGTCGCCCGGCTGGACCTGGGGCTGTTGGAAACCATCAAAGGCATGCTCGGCGCGCTGGACCTGGACGGCGATAACCATGTCTCCCGCGATTGCGGACGCAATATCTGCCCGGACGACGGCTCCGCGGAGGCCTGCCGGGCCACATCGGCTTATAAGGCGAAATGCCCCGAAGGGCCCGCCAGCGAGCTGAACCGCTTCGAACGCTTCAAGCTGCTCACCCAGAACATCAATATCGACAGCCTGACCAGCAATGACGTCCAGGCCAAGCAGATCTCCAGCAACCCGAACGACATCAACGATTTCCTGGACCACATGCAGGGGCCCATCGCGGCCTCCAGCTACAACCTGGACTCGGTCACCGGCGCCATGAACGCGCATAACGAGACCAAGCTGAGCGGACAGCTGACCAGCATCGTCACCGACGTCTCCAACCTGAGCGATTTCCTTTCCTTCATGCGATACAATGATCACAAGGATAACGACTTCGACACCCAGGATACGACCCGCACCGAACCCATGGTTTGGCACGACTACGACCGGGACCATGGCATCCGCTTCGATTACGACGACACCCTCACCTTCCTCAAGTACATGAATTCGCCCAACAACTACGATGCGGCCAACATCGGGCATCCGCTGCATCGCTACCACTATCCAGACTTGTACGTGAAGTTCACCGATCCGGAATGGCTCAAACGGCCGGTCGCCTTCGACACCTCCAAGAATTCCCGCAGGTCCATCATGATCCACCATTGCATCGACGTGGCATCTAAATTGGTCATAGACGATGCGCTCAAGCTCCACTTGCAGACCGTCACCTGCTCCACCTATACCACCATCCTCAAGCCCACGGTAACGCCGCCTAAGCGTAACGGGGTGGTGCGCAGCGATTGGCAAAGCGGGACCTACGGCATCGACGAAGAGATGTTCGATGATCACGACAACGATTACGACGGCTTGAAGGATGAGGACGCCCGCAACGCGAAGGGCATGGACGACGACGACGACGGCAATCTGACCGTGGACATGATCGGCACCTCGCCGCCGCCCATGGTCTGGCACGATGTCGCCGGGCATCAGAACGATTGCCCCGACATGGACACCCTGCGGGCCATGCCGCCGCCGCCTTTCCAACGCAAGTTCTGCATCGGTTCCTTGGAAAACCGCATCTACCTGGCCCAGCATTATGGCGACGATTCCCTCTTGGCCTACTACTCCCCGGTCCTGAACGTCGGGGAATCGGGCAAGCACAGTTGCCTCGATGATGTCGATAGGCTCCCCGCCGACTATAAAGCCGCGGCGGCGCAAGAACCCGATAGCAAGATGGATTTCAAGGATGCCACCATAAAAGCTTGTCAGTATAAGCATATCTGGAAATCGGGCATCCCTCCCCCCAACTCGGAATGGACCTCCGGCACCTTCGGGGTGGACGAGGAGATCTTCGACGGGATCGATAACGACGGCGACGGCTGGATCGACGAGGACGTAAGATGAGCGCCCGCGCGACTTCGGGCCCGCGCGCCCTCGCCCGCTTCGCCGTCCCGGCCGTCCTGGCCGCCTTCACGCTCCTGCCCCACCCGGTCATGGCGGAGTCCGGGCCCCAGTTCCGCGATCTCGAGTCGCAGGCCATGGGCCGTTCCGGGGTAGCCTCCTCCCACGGAGCCTCCGCCCTCTTCCTCAACCCCGCCGCGTTGGGCCGGGCCACCGGAGGGGATTTCGGAGTCTCCGCGGACATGGGCGTCAACGGCGTGCTGCTCGACTACGCCCAATGGGCCAAGGACAATTCCCAGAACCTGAACAACTTCGATTCCCTCTTGGCCCATATAGGCCCCATCGACGATAAGTGGGCCCCCTTTTCCAATTCCATGATCGTCTACGGGAATTGGCAGGGGGTGGGCATGGCCGCCCTGTTGGATACCCGCTACGATCTCACCGTGGCCAAGGCCGTCGTCACTCCCGTGCTCGGGATCGGCGCCTTGTCGGACGTCGTGCTTACCGCGGGCCGCGGCTTCGCCGTCGACGATGGCTACCGCTTCGGCGTCGCCTTGAAGTATATGTACCGGCTGCGTTACGATGATCGCCTGGTGGGGCCGGGCGACGAGGATTTCTACACGGCCAAGCATCGGTTGGAGAGGAAAACCTCCGGGATATTCGGCGAGATCGCCAAGATCCAGGTGGCCGGCGACATCGCCCAGACCGAGCAGGGCGCCGGCCTCAATCTGGGCGCCGAGAAGGACATCGATAAGGCCTGGACGGCGGGCCTCTCGCTGCTGGATTTCCCCACCGTGCTCGATCAAAGCTTCGTCCGCCCGGATGTCGATCTGGGATTATCCTGGCATCCCGGAGTCAACTGGGTGCCCGACCTGGGGAACCACTTGGTGGTGAACCTGGATTGGCAGCATTTCCTCATCCCCGGCACGCCCTGGTTCAAGCAGCTCAAGCTCGGGGCCGCCTATGAGGGCTGGATGAACGGCCGGCAGGTGGCCTATATCGGGATGGGCCTCAACGACGGCTATCCCACCTTCGGGGTCCGCGTGGGCTACATCGTCTACCTGAGCTACGTGTATACCGCCGAAGAGATCGGCACCTATCCCGGGCAGGACAAGCTCAGCTTCCACAAACTCGTTTTGCAAGCGGAGTATTAAGGGCCCATTCGTTAAGGTCCCCCACTTCAGGGCCCCGCGGAACGGGCCCGGCTCATTCCCGCGCGCGCGCCAGCTTATCCAATATCAAGGAATGCACCATCCGGTTCGAGGCCACGATGCCCTGCCTCAAGACCGGATCCTGGCTGCGGAAATCCAAGCGCCGGCCGTCCAGGTCGGTCAGCCAGCCGCCGGCCTCTTCCAGGATCAACTGCGGGGCGGCCAAATCCCATAGGCACATGGGATTCTGGCGCGGCGAGACGAAAGCGGTGTAGGCGCCGCGCGCCACTTCGTTGATCTTGAGGGAACCGTTCATGCGATGGTAATGCGGATTGCCCAGCACCCGCATCAAATCGGAGAGCCCCGGGGATTGCCGACCATGCGAGGTGATGAGGCTCAGGCGGGTCTCGGCATTCACCTTTACCGGCAGCACTTCCAAGGGCGCATCGACGGCCAGGAACCCCCGGAACGCCCCCTCGCCCTCGGCGGCGAAATAGATCTCCCCCAGTTCGGGCTTGTAGGTCATGCCGACCACCGGCTTCCCGTCCACGGCCAGGGCCAGGATCACGCCGTAGTGCTGCCCGTTCCGGATGAAGCTGGAAGTCGAATCGAGAGGATCCAAGATCCAACAGCGATGGGCCTCGTGCCAGGGGGCTTCCTTGGGATTGAGGTGCCAGGTTTCCTCGTTGAGGATGGCATCGCCGGGGAAGGCGGCGGCGATCTCGCCGTCCAGATAGGCGGCGCACTGGTGATCGACGTTGGTGACGATGGAGTTATCGGCCTTGTAGGTGACTTCGGTGCCGGCGGCCCGGCCCGCCAGGAGGATATCGCCCGCCGCCTGGATGATGCGGTACATGAAATCGAATTCGGCGGCATGCCGAGAACCGGTGAAGACCTGCTGCATCCGGGAATAAAGTAAGAAACGGGAGGGACGTTAAGGGCGTCGGCCGAGGGCGTCGGAGGCCTCGCCGTCGGGGGCTTCGAAAAGAAAATCGGGCCGGCGGGAAACCGCATCGGCACGCATCGTTCCGGATCGCATCGCGGGAGGGGTGAGGGAGGTGCTCTTGGCCGTGAAGAATCCCTGCTTGTCCATCCACTTCAAGCTGGAATCGCACCAGGTATGCAGGACCGAATCGTTGGGCGCGCCTTGCTGGCCGTCGGCCATTCCGAAGCCATGGCCGCCATGATCGAATTTCATGAAGGAGGCGGGGATATGGTGCTTCTGCAGGGAGTCGTAATACGATTGCGGATTCTTGATGGGCACCGCCCCATCGTCGATGGCGTGGAAAAGGAACGCCGGCGGGGTCTTGTCGTTGACCTGCTTTTCGCTGGACAAGGAATCGATCATGGCTTGGCTGTTATTGGGGCCCAGCAGGTTATCGCGCGATTGCAAATGGGTGAAGGAAGATTGCATGGTGATGACCGGATAGCCGAGGATGGAAACCGCGGGGCGGCAGGGATGGCGGTCGACGCTATCGGCGGCGGAAGGATTGCCATTGTCGTAATGGGTAGACACGGTGGAGGCCAAATGCCCGCCCGCGGAAAACCCGAGGACGCCGATACGGGAGGTATCGATGCCATACTCGGCCGCGTGGGCGTGGACCCAGCGGACCGCGCGCTGACCGTCCCACATCTCGACGGGATGATGGTACCCGTTCGATCCCAAGCGGTATTTCACCACGAAACCGGATACGCCTTTACTCGCGAGCCATTGGGCGGGAGTGTTGCCTTCGTAGGTGCTCGAAAGGCTTACGTAGGCCCCGCCGGGAAAGATTACCATGGCGGCGCCGTTCGGCTTGGACGCGGGAAAGGGCGTGATGCTCGGCTTACCGGTGGAGGCCGTGCCGGTAGAGAGGGTGCCGTTCGCGAGGGGGGCCCCCTTGGGCCATAAAAGGATTTCCTGCTGCGCCAGCGTGGCCATGGCCAGCATGGCCCAGAACGTTCCGATGGCAGGCAAACGCCTGGCCGAACCACTAATAGCGAACATGCTTAATTCCGCAGGATCAGCGCGTGAACTTCCAGGCCACCGCCAGGATGGCCCCCACGACGGCAATCAGCAGGAGGGCCTTGAGCGCCATCGGCATGCCGGACTTGGTTTCTTCGGACAACCACTCCGGGGACAAGGCCGGCATGGCGGCATCGGTGGAGGCATCCAAGGGGGCGTCGGCGCCGAAAGCGCCTGCGACTTCCTTGGGATAGGCCGAGGTGGCCATGCTGTCGGAGCGGACTTCGGCGGATGCGTGGGCCGCGTCCATATCTTCGATGCCACGCCGGCGATACTCGGCGAGGATCAAATCCACCGCCACCTGGGGCCCGTGTTCCCGGCCCGTAGAAAGCATTTGCCGCAGCTTGGCGTCCGAGACGGTTCCCAGCTTGGCTTCGAATTCGGATACTTTCATCGAACCCTTTCATGCGGACGCAGGCGCAATTCCCGCCCTCGCGGCCGCCGACCCCCGGGAGGGATCGACCGGGCTATAGTTTAGCAAACCTGCTACGGCGCTTGCAAAGGGTTCCGGGAAAAGCGGTTAAGCCGCTTAGGGCAGACCCAGGCCGCGCAGGCCGGCGTCCCGCACGAAACCGAAGCGCGCCACCTTCACCTGGCTTCCCCTTTCCACGTAATCGCGCGGATCGAGCCCATATTCGAAATCCGCCCTCAGGATGTAGGCGCCGGTCGAGATGCGATGGCCGTCCTGGGAGATGGGGACCCATCCCAGGCGTAGCAGATAGGCGCGCGTAGCGGGGTCACGCGCGAGTTTCCCCGATTGCAAATCGTCCCGGGTCACTTCCACCTGGGAGCGGTTGACGAACTGGCCCAGATTGTCGTACACGTCCAGCTTCACGATGGCGGGATGGGAAAGCTTGAAGGTGAAAACGGCCAAACCGGGATTGGCATCGCCATAGCGGGTGCTGATCCAATCTTCCGCCGTCGCGGGATGCAGGGCGGCGTAATCCTTGGCCACCCCCGCCGACTGGGAACTGGTGAGTAGCACGAAGGGATCGCGGACCTGGGACGGATTGGGGCCGGGTACCATTTTCCCGCCCGCCTCCGCGCGCAAGTCCCCGATGGTAACGCCCGGGAGCTTGGCATCGATGACGCGCCAGGGATTGGCGGGATGCGAAGAATTGCCCGCCGCATCCGTCACCTGGGTGACGCCGGCGATGGCGGTCTTCCAGCCTATCCCGGGCACGTTGGGGGATCCCGGGGCGATGGTGAAGCTCCACGAGACGGAGCGGCCGCCTACCAGGGAATCGGGCGTGGCATCGATCAGATCCACTTGCTTCTCGACGCCGTTCTGATCCATGAACTTGAGCACGCTAGGCGCGGCCACCGCCACCGGTTCTGTGAAGCGGATGCGTATCAGGGGCTTGGGGACCTGGCTCAACGCGGTGTCGAGGATGATCTTCCAAGCCTTATCGATCACCGCCCCCACGCGATCATGCAGGGGGAAATCCCCCGCCAAGAGGCCCGTCGCCGGCTCGGCGAAGGCCTTACCGCGGTTGGCCGGATCCTTCTCGTCCCAGCCCGTCACCGCTTTGGTGAAGAGTTGCGAATGCGACGTGATCAGCGTCTTGGCTTGATCCAGGCCGATGTCCCAGCCCCCGCGAGCGGCCTCGCCCGCCAGATCCAGTTCGAAAGCGGTTGGCGTCTTGTCAGGCACGCTGTCCAGGGCGATCTCCGCCTTGTCGGCGATGCCGTCCCCGTCGCGATCGTACAGCCATCCTTCGACCGCCTTCACCGGCTTGGGCGGGACGGGAGGATCCGGTTTGTTCGGCGGTTCCAGTTCCAGCGAGGTGGTGATGGTGAGGCGCGATGAGATGATGCGCCTTTCCGCGAAGTAGAAGTCGAGGAAGTAGGACTTGCCGTCCGTGAGTCCCAGATTGTCCAGATCGACCGCCGCGTACTCGGCGTTGTGGATGCCGCCCAGGTCGATCACGAGCTTGTCGTTGATGAACACCCACACGTCGTCGTCCCCGCGGAAATCGAAGCGCTGGCCCGTGCCCTTGTGGTAGCTGAACTTCGCGTGCAGCTCGAGGGTGAAGCCGAAATTGTGGGAGGCCAGGTCCACGCCGTCCTTGAGGCCGGTCTGCCGATTGCCGAAGGTGGTGGTCACCGAGGGCACCTGGGGGCGCAAGGCGCCCAGCAGATTGCTATCGAGCGGGAAGAAGGCGGAGCTGTCGAAGGTGTACACCGAACCGTTCTTCTTGAAGGTCATGTCGAGGAAGAAGGCGCGATTGATGTCCGGGGTGCGCGTGGTATACCATTCGTTGAAGCGGCTGCGGAAGCAGTTGGGCGGGGCATCGAATCCCGCCTTGAGCCCGGGGCCCACCGAATCCCGATCCGCGTGGATGAAGCCGGGAAGCTTGTCCGGATTGGGGTCGGAAGCGACGGGCGCGTTCTGCACCGCGCCCTGGGCCGCCGACGGCTTGTCGAAGCAGCCCCAGTTCTCATGGCCGCTGGTGTCCTGGTTGGGGTTGAAATCGGGATGCCCCCCCGTGGCCTGCCCTTCTTGCAACTCCGCGAAATCCCGCACCACCCCGGTCAGGGTAAGCGCATCCTGCCCCCAAGCCGCCGCGACCATCAGAACGGCCGTCATGAAAGCCCGCCCACCGAATCCAGTCCTCATCCTCTTCCCCTATTCCGTCCGGCCGAAGTTGCTAATTTCACCGCTCATACGTCCCGGATCCGCCATCGGAATCCGGGCCATGCAAAGGAGCATCCCTTGGCCATTGGCAAATCCAGAATCCCCTTGGCGGCGTTACCGCTCGTCTTCGCAGTTTGCGTTCCGGGCCTATCAACTGGCGCAGGTTCCGCGGGAACCCCCTCGTCCGAAGCCGCGCCCGCCAGCGACACGGCCCATACCGCGGCCGTAGCCAAGGCCGCCCCCGAATCGAAGGGTCCCTTGGCTCCCGGCCTCTATGCCGCGATTTTCACGGCGAAGGGAAAAATAACTACACAGTTGGAGCCGGAGAAAGCCCCTCTGACGGTAATCAACTTCGTCGCCCTCGCCGAAGGCGCCAAGTCGACCAATAAACCCGCGGGAACGCGTTTTTACGATGGATTGACCTTCCATCGGGTCGTCCCTAATTTCATGATTCAAGGCGGCGACCCCGATGGGAACGGCTCCGGCGGGCCCGGGTACCAGTTCGCCGACGAGTTCGACCCCTCCTTGAGGTTCGATCGCCCGGGCATCCTGGCCATGGCCAACGCGGGTCCCGGCACCAACGGCAGCCAATTCTTCATCACCCACGTGCCCACCCCCCACCTCAACGATCACCACACCATTTTCGGCCACGTGGTGGAAGGCCAGGACGTGGTGAACGCGGTGGTGGTCGGCACCGTCATCGATAGCATCCGCATCATTCGCGAAGGCGCGAAGGCGAAGAAGTTCAAGGCCGATGAAGCGGCCTTCCAGGCGCTGGAGAAAAAGACGGCCGCCCTGAACGAGGCCAAGAAGAAGAAGGCCGTGGCGGGAGACGAGGCCTTGCGGAAGAAGGCAATCAAAACCCCTTCGGGCCTCATGTACGTCGTGACCCGCCCCGGGGCCGGTCCCAAGCCCGCTCCGGGCGCCAAGGTAAAGGTCCACTATGCCGGCCGCCTCACCGATGGTACCGAGTTCGACAACAGCTACACGCGCGGGCAACCCATCGAAATCCAAATCGGCTCGGGCATGGTCATTCCCGGCTGGGACGAAGGCATCATGATGATGCAGAAGGGCGAGAAGCGGACCCTGTTCATCCCGGGCGAACTCGGCTACGGCCCCCAAGGCTATCCGCCCCGGATTCCCCCGAACGCAACCCTCGTGTTCGACGTGGAGTTGGTCGACTTCCAATAAGCTCGGAAGGTGCGATATCGGCTGACGCCCGCGCGGACGCGGGCGTCAGCCCGCAGAGTTCGCGCCATGGCGAAGCGGCTTTTCAGGGCTGGCCTGCTACGCGAGGACAGGCGCGAAGTGGAGAGGGCCGACTCCCGGAGCGCTCGCCCGCAGCGTAAAGCGAAAGCCCATTTCAGAGCAAGCAGGGCTCACCAGAGCAGATTAAGGAATTAATCCAAGGGTGCGTTTGGTTCGGAAATTAGAGCTTCGTCCTTTGTTTTTTTTGCTTTGATTCGTACTCCGCGCGTGCTTTATATGCTACAGCATTCTCGATGAGCAATACGCCCCAGGCCTGCTCATCGTCCTGCTTCTGATCGAGAACGAATTGCACGTGCAGGTCATTGGATTTCCACTCCATTTCAGGGGCTGTCCATGCTTTACCATATGTGTTCCGGAACGAAGTCTTTATTTCCCGGGTGGGAGGACCGAACTTCTCGACGAGGTCCTCGCGGAAATTTGCATCTCTTGCCGATGCTCGCACTTGAACCGCAACGAGCATGGAATTCCAAATCTGACCCACCATCGGGGTGGCCGACGCGACCCAGTCCGGAACGGAAACTCCGACGAGTTTTACCGCGTCGCCGAGCAAATCCGGCTGCCATGCGCCCGCCGCGGCCGCTAGGCTCCCGAATAACATATTGGAAAAATCATCGCCTTCGCTGGAGTTTTTATTTCGCATCTCCTGGAAGCAAAGTCCCGAGCTCTGATTTGCGCAATTCGGCATCTGCTCGATAAGTTGGCCCCCTAGGACCAGGCCAAACACCTTGGGCAAATCGCGTTTGGCCTGTTCTGCCTCCATAACAAGGCGCGTTAGTGACTCGTGGAATTGGGGCGAATTGCGGTAGAATTCCACCGAAGCAGGGGTTAAGAACCGTGATAAAACCTCAATGCGGAACTTTTCGTCGTCCACATATCGTCCCGCAGGCGAGGAAGATGGTTCCTTCCAAACCTTCATCCCGCCGCCGTACTCCATCCAGTAATACCAAGCCTGATCTCCGTACGCAGGGATCCGTCCGCAGCGAGAATAGAGGTAATGTTTCATCACGCCGAGCGCAGCCAATAGGTGGACCGCTTGATCCGGAGCTGCTTCCGCAGCGTAAGCCGCCGCGATGGTTTCCTTCTTCATGGGAAGCTCTTTGATCCAAGGAAGCGGGGTTATAACTCTCTTCTGATTGTCAGCAGTCGAGCCCGTGTTCCCTTGGTTAGCTTCCGTTTTGACCTGCTGTTTTGGTTCAGCTAAAGCCGACCGCGGAACCGAGAGGAACGTCAATGTGGCTAGTCCAGCCGCGAACCGAATTCTGACAATTGTATTCATCAAGTTCGAGGTCTCCTAGACCGCCCTGGGGTTGATCCTCAGCCGGGTAGCCTTTTTACGGGAAAGCAACCGAATTAGCAAAGTGAGCACATGAAAAAGCGTAAGTATTTTGAAGATTTTTTCCAAACTCGCCGGTACCGCCAAACGTCGATCCGCAATAAAAAATGGTCAGGGTGGAGGTTCGATCGGGGACCGGAAAAACTTGCCGACTGTGTGTTCGAAAACCAATTCCAGCATTTATCGTCGTCCGGAGACTAACAGCGCGGGCTTTAATAAGTATTCAATATTCGACTATTTAAATTTTACATCTCCGCAGCGCACGATGCGCTGCGGCTCGTATATCCGCACCCCCCATAGAACACAACGGGCGCGAAGGTGAAAGTCCATTACGCGGGCCGCCTCACCGACGGCACCGAGTTCGACAGCAGCTACGAGCGCGGGGAACCGATCGAATTCCAATTTGCACGGGCATGGTGAAACCCGATCGCCCGGCGCAGCGCTCGCAGCGCCGGGCGCCCCTCCCCTTTTTTCCGGATCGGGTTCAGCGGAAGGCGATGGCCGCGCTGGTAGGCCCGGCCAAAGGCATCCACTCCGTACGGGAGAACCCCGCTTGATGCGCCAGGCGGTCGAAATCGTTGAAGGTGAAATCCGCTCCGGCCTTGGTCTCGATCAGCATGTTGAGGGACATCAGCAAACCGAAGGCGTTCACGCTGCGGTCGTTGTCGATGATGTTCTCGACGCAGATGAAGGCGCCGCCCTTGGGCAGGGCTTCATACGCCTTCCGCATCAGCGTCAGCTTTTCCTGGTCGCCCCAGTCGTGGAGGATGTTGCCCATGGCGATCACATCGCTCTTGGGAAGCGCTTGCTTGAAGAAATCCCCGGCGGCGGTCTTCACCCGGGAGGACAGGTTGCGCTTGGCGATATGGGCCTGCGCGATGGGTTCCACGGCGGGCAAATCGAAACTGGTGCAATGCAGGGAAGGATTGTTCATCGCGACGGCGATGGAAAGCGAGCCGTTGGCGCCGCCCACATCGCAAAAAGTGGCGTAACCGGAAAAATCGAATTTGCCGGCCAGGGCCATGAAGGCGCCCATCTGGATTCCGGACATGGCCTGCAGGAACTCCTGCAAGGCTTCCGGATTGGCGTATACCGCATCGAATATGTTCCCGCTTACGGAGGGATCCTTCACTTCATTCTGAGGCAAGCCCGTCTTGAGACCCGTTTCCAAGTCGCCCCAAAACCGGTACAGCCGGTTGTTGGACATCTCCAGGACTCCGCCCAGGTAGGCGGGCTTGTTCTTGTCCAGGAAGAAATCGGAATCCGGTGCGTTGGCGTAGACGCCTTCCGCGCCGATCCCCTCCCGCTTCAGGAAACCCAAGGCGACCAGCGCGTCCAGGAAATCCAGGTAAGCCCGGGGGTGCAGCCCCAGGGTTTGGCGGATCGCCTCCCCCGTCAGGGGTTTGCGCGCGAGCAAGGTGAACAATTTCAGGTTTACGGCGGTAAGCACGGTCTTGGATGCCCAGAACCCCATGCCGATTTTCAGGATGTGCTCGGGATTGGGGTGATGGGCGGGGGCTTGGGCCGGGGCGGATTGGGTCAAGGTTTCCATGTCGATTCCTCCATTCACGTTCGTGGCGTTACGAATCGTACAGGAAAGGTACGCCTCCGCGTGGCGGATTCCCTTGACTCGGGTTAGGATCGCTCCTTGACTTGGGTTAAGATTTTTCGGGGTTTCCCGCCAGGCGCCTCCGGATGCGGCTGAGGGACTCCGGTTCGATGCCGAGATAGGATGCGATATAATGCAACGGGATGCGTTGGAACAGGCCGGGCTGCTCTTTGAACAACAAGAGATACCTGTCCTCGGGCGATCCGGTTTTGGAGATGGACATCCGTTTCAGCGTCGCGAAATGGTTACGCTGGATTTTTTCATCATGGAATTGCCCGTACTTGGGGAAAGCCTCCTTAACGCGCGCGAACTCTTCCAACGGCAGGGTCAGCAACTCCGAGTCTTCCAGGGCCTGGACATAGTAGATGGTCGGCTTCTGGAAAAGGAAACTTTCCAAATCGCCTACCCACCAGTCTTCCGTGGCGAAGTTGACGATGCTTTCCTTGCCTTGGTCATTGATGACGTACCTGCGAAAACATCCCTTGTTGACATAGGCCTTCGCGCGGCAGATTTCCCCGGCCTGGAGGAAATGATCCTTTTTCCGGACGCACCGGCTTTGCCAGTACCCCAGGAAAGCATCGATCTCCCCTTCGCTTAAGCCTACCTTATCGCGCAAGAGATCCACGAAGCGCGTATCGGGCCGGATTGCCATGTCGTAAAACTAACACCTGTTCCGGTGGAACTTGCCTTCCCTCCCCGCAAAGCCGTAATTATAAAGGTCGCCGTCGCGCCGGCGCGCTTAATCTGACCCGCAATCACGAAACCAAGCAGGTCCCCCATGCTTACCAGGGAATCCGCCATCCCGCGCCTCGGCCTCAAGGCCGGCGAATGGGTCATCGTCCGCCCAAAGGAAGAAATCCTCGCCACCCTCGATTCGCGCTCGCGACTGGAAGGCATGCCCTTCCAACCAGAAATGCTGGTCTATTGCGGCCGGCGGTTCCGGGTGGGGAAGGTCGCGCACAAGACCTGCGATACCGTGAACAAGACAGGCAGCCGACGGGTCGCCAATGCCGTCCACCTGGAAGGGATCCGCTGCGACGGGGGGGCGCACGGAGGCTGCCAGGCAGGATGCCTGCTATTCTGGAAGGAAGCCTGGTTGAAAAGGGCCGACGGGCCGGCCCGGACGATTCCTATGCGCCGTCCGGCCGTGGAGGCTAAATCCGCCCCCTGCGCGGAGGCGACCGTATGGGCTTCCGCGGTCGCGCCCGGATCCCAGCCCGCCGATGCCAACACCATCTGGGTCTGCCAGGCCACGGCCCTCCCCGAAATGACCCGGCCCTTGCGATGGTGGGACATCCGGCAATACTTGATGGATGTCTGGACGCGGAACCATTCCCCCGGAAGAGTCCTCAAGATGCTCGCTTTCGGGACCTTCCGGAACCTGCTTCGCTTAAGATCAATGCAAGGCTTTCTGTTGCGCGCCTACGATGGCTTCCAACGCATCCGGGGCGGAAGGCCGTATCCCCATGCCAAGGGGACCATCCCGCTCGATCGCGCCACGCCCCATCAAGAGTTGGGCCTCAAGGCCGGGGACACGGTCCGGGTGAAATCCCCGGAGGAGATCCGGGCGACACTCAACGTGCAAGGCCGCAATCGCGGCATGTGGTTCGATCAGGAGATGGTGAAGTATTGCGGCAACCGTTACACCGTGGAAATGCGCGTGGAACGCCTCATCGACGAAACCACCGGGAAGATGCTGGCCATGAAATACCCGTGCATCCAGCTGAAAGGGGTGACCTGCGCGGGGGAGTGCACGGCGGATCGCCTGGGTTGCCCGCGCGGGATCAACGCCTATTGGCGGGAAATCTGGCTCCAGCGCGCTTAGAATCCGTTTTCGCCCTCGCGCATTTTTTAAATATTACCCCATGCCCAAAAAGCTCTGCTTCCGCCTCGCGCTCGCATGCGCGGTTTTCCTCGCCTGCGCCTCCGCCGCCCGCGCCAACGCCCTGAAGGATCATCTCTCCGTGTTCTTCGAGATGGAACCCAGCGATTCGGTCGTGGCCCTGGAACAACTCTCCGCCACCACCCTTAAGATTACCGTAGCCGATCCGGCCACCGGCCAAACGCGCGCCTTGAAAGAAGAGATCGGCTCCAAGCCGATGCAAAAGCTTTTGACCGAAGCCAACGATCTCGGCCTCAAGACCATCCACTGGTCCTCTGCAGATGAATCCGCCCTGCCGCCCGTCCAGGGAACCGGGGGGGCCGGGAAATCCTCCGCCTCCGATCCGCTGTCGACTACCGGCCCCGCCGCTTCGGCCCATCCCGCGGCCGATAGCGGATCGTCACCGCGATCCCTTTCCGCCGAAGCCGACGCGGGACCGTCACCGGCCCAAGCCCGCAAGCCGGAACCGGGCTCGCGCCGCAGCTTGTCTTCGCAGCGCAAGAACCGCATGTATTACATCGGCAGCCAAACGCTCCTCAGCACCTACGTATACGGGCTTTCGGTGCCGCTCGCCTTCGACGTGCAAAGCACGCGGGCCAAGGTCGCCGCGCCCATGATCATCGCCCCCTTCGCCTTCGGAACGCATTTCTGGTTCGCCAAGAACCGCCCCTTCGAGGACGCCCATGCCAAGGGCACCTCGTACTTGTCCCTCGCGTCCCTATACGCGTCGCACGCCCTGCCCTTCGCGCTCATGTCCTGGGACGATGCGGAGGCCGCCTGGAAGGTGGCCGCCACCGCCACCCTGTTCACCTATCCCTTGGGCATCTACGGCGGGTACATGCTGGGCGATGCGCATGTCGATCAACCCGGCCGCATCGATATCGAATCCAAGTTCGCCCTCGGTTTCGGCCTGCTGGGTTTCTTCTCGCCCTTCATCTATTACGAAAAGGTGAATGAGCGTACGCAAGAGCCCATCATCCGCTTGGGGTTGGGGCAGGCGGTGGCGCTGGCGACTGCCGGGCATTTCCTGGCCGATCAATATCGCAGCGGGGAGAACATCCCGGACGGGGTGAACACCGGCATTCTCGATCATACCGCCTTGGGCGGAACGCTGGGCCTGGAAATCGCCGCCCTCTCCGATGCCGGCTCGGTGCGGCCCTGGTTCGGAGCGGCCTTACTGGGCGGAACCTTAGGTTTCATGGAGGGCTTGTTCTACTACCGCGACAGTTACGACAGCAAGGAGCGCGGCCTTTACAACAGCCTCGGGGCCCTGGCGGGCACCATGGTGGGCGGCGGGATCGCCGTCCTCGTCTTCGATGGTGGGCAATCGGATTACGCCATGAAGGCGGGCATTACCTCATTACTGGTGGGAGGCGCCTGGGCCGGCTACTGGATCACCGACATCCTGACCATGGGAATGGAGGACCGCGGGGCGGCGAGGCCGGCGAAATGGACCGATCGCCTGGCGCTGAATCCCTTTCCGCTGCCGGAGCCGGTGGTTCTGAACCACCATGTCTCGGATGTACGCTATCGGGTGCCGGGCGTGACCTTCACGTTCTGAGCCGGCTCCGCTGATAGGAACGCCGGCGCTTCCGACGAAATTAGGGAAAGGTTTTCCCCACTAGTTTATCCGGATCCCGCCGAACAATTGGCCTTCGGAACCCGTTAAAACAATCTATTATAAAGACCTACACCGATTTGAAACACCGGCAGACTGTCGTTTCGCCGGTTTCGGGAGAGGGATGCAGCAGATACCGGGTCGCGCCGCATGAAGCTGGTCGAGGTCATCCAGCCCGCTCCAGACGTAATCCGCCTGTTCCTCGAGCCTCGCATGCAGGCCGGGAACTTCGTTTTCGCCCTCTTGCAATCCCTCGGGCAAGAGAAGGCCCACAACTTCACTAATGTCAACAGCTACCTCGAGTCGTCCCTGGGCGATGCCCATCTGACCTTGGAGGCCATGGGATCTTTCCAAGGGCGCTTGGAACGATCCTCGCCGCAAGGGGCCAAACCCGGCTTCGAGCGCGTCCTGGCCGAAGAGTTCGTCGATCTCCGCTCGCGCGCCCAAGGCAGCCTGGTGGATTTGCATCGCGCCAAGATCAAGCTGAACGATCTCAAGGCCGCCTTGTGCCGGTTCATCATCCAATACGAATCGCCGAGCCGGTCCGTGGGACGGGTCTACCATTCCATCGAGGAATGGATGGACGCGGCGGCGTTGGCCGAGATGCGGCTGACGCGCAATCTCGCGCCCGAGTCCGATCGCAACCTGCAGAGGCTGCTGGCCCTCTTCATGACCTTCCGGTCCATCGTGTGCAGCTACGACGGCCCGTCCATGTACATCCGCCAGATCGAGAATTCGCTGGCCTCGGTGGACGCCATCTACGAGAAGATCCGCCTGGAGATGGAAGTCATGCGGGCCACGCGCACCCTGGTGGAGACGCGCCGCGAGTTGAGCACCGCCAAGAACGATCTCTCCAGCCTGCGGCATCAACTGGAGGAGACGCGGACCAAGGACGAGCAGCTGGCGCGCCTGGTGGCCTTGCAGGAGAAATCGTCCTTCCCCCAGATCCTCGTAATCGGGATGTGCCTGGTCATGCTCTCGGGGCTCACCGGATTCTGGCTCATCAAAGGCGCCCGGTCGGGCGGGAAAAGCGGCCAGTTGCTTTCGCAGCGGAGCTGCCAGGAAATCGAGCGGCAATTGGAAAAGTCGCCGCGGTACAAGAGCCAAGTCCTGATCTTCCGGAAGTTCGGCCGGGAAATCTTCTTCCGGGCCAGCGCCCCCACGTGCGAGAAGCTATACCGCCTCGACTCCCTCCAGATCCGCTCCTTGTCGGACGTGCTCCAAGCCGATTACGCGGCGGGGTCGCAGGGAGAGGCCAGCTACAATGGCCGGCGCGTATTGCAGGTGAAAGACGTGGGACAAAACAAATTGGTGGTGAAACTCCAGAACCGCACCGCCGCCAGCGTTCCCTTCAAATTGCAAGTGCTGGAAAAAGCCACCTTGCTGCGGGCCGTGCTGCAGCCCGACCCGGACGGCCGCGCGGAAGACTTGCTGATAGTGGATTTAGGCCGGCCCTTACCGGCGGAGTGAAGGGGTCGAGGCGGGCGCTTAGGAAAGCGGGCGCCCCGGAATACCGGCGCCTCAGAGGGCGGGCGTGCTTCCCAGGACTCGTTCCAAGGTCTCCCGCAAGGTCTTGATCTCGTAGGGCTTCCCGATCACGTCGAGGAATCCCGCCGCCGTGCGCGCCGCCGCGTCCTGCTCGGGATACCCGCTGGAAAGGATCCCCTTGGCGTCCGGATCGATGGCCCGCAGGCGTTCCATGGTCTTGAATCCGTCCATGCCCCCCGGGACCATCCAATCGAGGATGACGGCATCGAAGGGCTGACCGGCCGCGCGATGGGATTGATAAAGCGATATCGCATCTTCACCGCTCGCAGCCATCACCGCCTGGTAGCCGAGGTACTCGAGCATTTTCCCGACCACGGATCGCACCAAATCCTCGTCGTCCATGATCAGGATTTTGCCCTTCGCCACCAGCGCCTCCTTTTCAAATATAGCTTTCGTGCCCTCCCACCCCCCGAAATTCCAGGAAAAACGAGGCTGTTGTCTGATAAACCGACCGGGATCGAGAAATGTCCTTGTGGTTGTCACGGGTTGCGCTTATGCTTGCGGGGATGCCGGCCATGGAACCGCTCTTCGCCTATACCGACTACCGGTGTTTCTTGGCCGATTGGTTCGCCCATAAGAAGCACATCAACGGGCATTTTTCCCTGCGCGTGTTGGCGGAGCAGTCAGGATTCAAAGCTCGCGATTACTTGATGCGGGTGATGCGGGGCGAGCGCAACTTGTCCGACGATGGCATCCGTAAGTTGTCTGAATATTTCCGGTTTTCCGAAAAACAGGCAGAGTACTTTTCCTCCCTGGTCCATCTCAATCAGGCCCGCACGCATTCGGAAAAGGAACGCTACTACGCCCGCTTGGCGGAAGTCCGCAAGTACGGGGCCCATCAGCGCCTGCGGCAGGATCAGTTCGAATACCTCACCGCCTGGTACCATAGCGCGCTGCGTTCGCTTCTGCCGGTGCTGGAGCCCTTCCCCAAGGTCGGCGGGGAAGAGGATTGGGAACGGCTGGGCAAACTGCTCGATCCGCCGCTGACGGGCAAGCAAGCGCGCGACTCGGTGGAATTGCTGCTCCGATTGGGACTGCTCGCCCGCGATGCCCACGGCCGGTATGCGGTGCAGGAAGCGGCCTTGACCACGGGGGACGAAGTGGCGGCGCTGGGCGTGGCCACCTTCCACCGCGCCACCATGGAACTGGCCAAACGTTCCATCGATAAGCATCCCCCGCCTGCGCGGGACATCAGCGGGGTCACCATGAGCATCTCCCAGGAGGGCTTCCGCCGCATCAAATCGGAGCTGCGCGCCTTCCGCAAAAGGATCCAGGCCCTCGCTTCGGCCGATTCCGGCGAGGACATGGTGTACCAACTCAACCTCCATCTTTTCCCGCTCACGCGGACGCGAGGCAAAACATGATGACCGCAAGGGTACCCGCCTTCCTCCCGCTGGCGGCGGCAATATGCCTCGCTTTAGGCCTCGGCTCATGCCTGCAAGAAGGGCCGTCCACCGAAACCGGCAATCCCAATCTGCGCGGCACCCAGATCGACGCGCAAGGCCGCCCCGCGCCCGGCGTGGTGAAATTATTCCTTCTGCCCGCCGCCGCCGCGCCCGGGGCCGGCGATACCCGGCCCCCCATCGGCCCTCGCCTGTTGGACTCCGTAATCGTGGGGACCAACGGCGGCTACCGCTTCGACGGCCTGGCGGCGGGAACCTACGCGTTGGAAGGCCGCGATCGCGCCCAAGCCGCCTTCGCGCTGGTCGGCGGACTCGTGATCTCCGCCCCGGGAGATACCTTGCTCCGGGATTTACCGCTAGCCCCACCGGGCCGGATCACCGGCCGCGTGACGCGGGGGCCGAATGCGCGGCCCGCCGGCATCCGCGGCGACGAGAAAATCCTGGTGCGCTTGGCGGATGCCGATCGCTCCACCGAGACCGACACGGCCGGCCTCTTCTCCCTCGAGAAAGTACCGGCGGGGACCTATCGGCTTGCCTTCGCCGCGGAGGATGGGCACTACCTTACGCGCTACCTCGATGGCGTGGCCGTGGCTTCCGGGACGGAGACGAAACTACCCTTGGTAGAACTAGAATGGAGCCAGTACGGGGAACCTCCTGCGGTGGCCGGGTTGCGCATCGCCATCGATTCCTCCGCCGGCATCGCCCGCCTTTCCTGGCGGGCGGTACCGCTTTCGGGCGGGGCTTCCGTGCTGTATGCGGTAACGCGCGACGGCGTCGAAATCCATCGCGGCCCGGATACGGTTTTCGTGGACACCTTGGCGGGCATCGCGGCCGGGACGCCGATCCGGTATGCGGTCCAAGCCATCAATCCTTTGGGCCAAGCCGGCCCCGCGGACACGGCGGCCTCCTTGGCCCCGGGCCCGGGCGCTCCCCCGGACGGCGAAGGGGTGCTGGAAGGCGCGGTTCTCCAGGGTAACTCCCCGGTTACGGGGGCGCGCGTGGCCTTATACCTCATCCCCTCCGCGGCGGGCTCTCCCGATTCGCTTCCCCTGGGCGTGCGTTTGCTGGACAGCGCGACTTCCGACGCGGCCGGGAGATACCGCTTCGACCGCTTAGGCGCCGCTAAGTACACCGTGGTCGCCCGCGTCCTTTCGGGAACGGACATCGGTATGGCCATGGGGTTGGCTCCGCGCAATGCCGGGGCGCGCTTGGATACCCTTCGACCCGCGGCGACCGGCGTGGTCGCGGGCGCCGCCTCCCGGGATTCCCTTTGGATCACCTCCCCTTTCAAGGGCGATGAGAATATCCGCGTAGGTTTGGCGGGCACGCCGTTCACGGGCCTCACCGATTACGGATCCCCGCCGGCGGGAGGGGCCTTCCGGCTGAACGGGATCCCGGCGGGATCCTATACCCTGGTCGTATACGCCGTTCCCGAAGGCTATTTCCTGCCCGACTCCCTTCCGATTATCGTGCGGGCGGGGGATACCGCCCGGGTGCCGACGGTGGTGAAAGCGCGCTACAACCCCATGGCTCCGCCGCCGCGCATCGCTTCCTTGAGGTTGGCGGGCGCGACCCGCGACCGCATCAACCTGTCCTGGGACCCGGTTACGCGCTATCCCCTGCTGGCGGGCTATCGCGTCCTGCGCCTTTCCCCGGAGCGCGTGGCCCTGGATTCTTCTTCCGTGATCTCCGTTACGGAATATTCCGATGACGTTTCGGGCCTGGCGTCCGGGACGCGCGTGGAATACGTGGTGCGCGTGGTCGGGACCGGCGGTCGCGAAGGCACGAACGGCGGCGATTTCTCCGGGGCCTCCGTGGAGGCAACCATCCCGTAGGCGGCCTTCAGCGGGCGCGCCCGAATGAGCGGCCCTTAGCGGATGGCCACCTGGGCGGAAATGGCCGCCAGGATCAAAGCGACGAAGAGGCCGGGCAGGTAGACCAAGGCCCAGGCCCAACGGCTCCAGTAGCGCGCGGCGTGGACGGTGAGGAAGGCGTGCAGGACCATCCACACGGGAACGTGCAGGCTCAGGACGCGGAGGAAGTCGCTGAGCTGATCCTTATCCATCTCCGGATTCATGGCCGCCAGCTTATCCAGCCCGACGTACTTCTCGGCCGCGTCCAGGAGCATGGCCTTGTGCAGCACGACCCAGGCGAAGAGCATGATCGCGGCGGTATCGTCGTGGGTACGCAAGGACATGGCGATGAAGACCGCCATGATGATGAAGCTGGATACGGTCAGGTAGTCGATGCCGGCGACGGCCAGGCTATAGCCGAGCTCCAGGGCCCCGAAGGCCAGCGCGCCCCAGAGCGCCCGCCGTTGCTGGCCGCGCCCGCCCAGGGCCAGGAATCCGACGACCGGCAGGATGCCGAACCAAATCAGGAAAGAGTTCATAACGGTATCATTCCGGAAACGGTGGCAATATAGCCGCAATCGCGCGCGCCGTGTAGCCGCGCGGACCACTGTAGTCCCTCGGGGAAGTTGTTATTTTATTTCTTCCCTATCCCATTTCGCCGCCAAGCCCGGCGGCCAGCCGGAGAATCCCCATGGTCAAGCCCTCTAAGAACGCCAAGGTCGCCCCGCCCCTGAACGGGACCGCCATCGCGTCCATCGCGGACGTACAGAACCTGGAAGATACCCGGCGCATCGATATCGACAAGGTGGGCATCAAGGCCATCCGCCATCCCGTGCGCGTGAAGGATCGCACCGGCGGCGAACAGCATACCATCGCCACCTTCAACATGTACGTGTACCTGCCCCACAATTTCAAAGGGACGCATATGTCCCGCTTCGTCGAGATCCTGAACGCCCGGGCGCAGGAAATCACCGTGGAATCGTTCAAGGAAATGCTCCCCGAAATGATGGAGAAGCTGAACTCGGAGTCGGGCAACATCGAGATGACCTTCCCCTACTTCGTGAACAAGGCGGCCCCGGTTTCGGGGGTGAAAAGCCTGATGGATTACGAGGTCACCTTCAACGGCGAGATCCGCGACGGCAAGCC
Source organism: Fibrobacterota bacterium (assembly GCA_019509785.1). Classification (NCBI taxonomy): domain Bacteria; kingdom Pseudomonadati; phylum Fibrobacterota; species Fibrobacterota bacterium. The sequence continues at coordinate 75,796 of JAEKLQ010000036.1, forward strand.
CTGCATGGAGCTGAAAGTGGTCGTCCCCGTGACCAGCCTTTGCCCATGCTCGAAGAAGATTTCCGCGTATGGGGCCCATAACCAGCGGTCGCACGTAACCGTGACGGTCCGCATCGCCCCCGGGAAGCACTTCGTCTGGATCGAGGACATCATCGATTTGGTGGAGTCGGTAGCTTCTTGCGAACTGTACGGCCTCTTGAAGCGGCCGGACGAGAAGTACGTGACCGAGCGCGCTTACGATAACCCGAAGTTCGTCGAGGATATGGTGCGCGATGCGGCCCATCTGCTCAACCAGGATAAGCGCATCTCGAAATACGTCGTGGAGTCGGAGAATTTCGAATCCATCCACAACCATTCGGCGTATGCGATGATCGAGAAGGACAAGGCGAGGAAGTAGAGCTTGGTCGATCGGGGTTAGGGTACAGCTTGGTCGATCAGGATTAGGGTAAAGGGGTAAGGGTTAAGGGTACAGGAAAACCAAGATAGGCTCTACGCCTAACACTTAACCCTTAACCCTTTACCCTGTACCCTTTTTCTTCGTCAATCTCCCGTCTTCACCTTCGCGTCTACCGCATCCAGCACATCGCGCACCTTCGCGGTCAGCGACACCGGACTGAAGGGCTTGCCGATGAAGGCCGCCTGGGCCGTATAGACCCCATGGCGGATGATGGCGTCCTCCGTATACCCTGACATATAAAGCACGCGGGTTCCCGGGCGCTTGGCCCTGAGGCGCTCGGCCAGTTCCCGGCCGCTGATGCCGCCCATCACCACGTCGGTGAGCAAAAGGTGGATGGTCCGGTCCTTGAGCCGCTCGGCCAACTCCAGCGCCTGCTCGCCACCCGGCGCCTCGTGCACCGTGTAGCCGGCCGATTCGAGAACGTCGCGCGCCAGGCGCCGCACCGCATCCTCGTCCTCGACCAACAGGATGGTCTCGGTCCCTCCGGCCGACCGCAGGGCTTGGCCCCGCAGATTGTCGCGGCCCGTCCTATTCGCGCCCTTGGGGGCCTCGGGAAGGAAAATCGAGAATTCCGAACCGGTTCCCGGATCGCTGGTGACGATGAGGGTTCCGCCCGCCTGCTTGATCGCGCCGTACACGGTCGATAGCCCCAACCCGGTCCCTTTATCCTTGGGCTTGGTGGTGAAGAAGGGTTCGAATAGGCGGGCCTGGGTCTCCGCATCCATACCGGTACCCGTGTCCCGCACGCTTAAGCTGGCGTAATCCCCCACCGGCACGTCCAGCACGGCCCGATCGCGGTCCTCTTCCCGCAAGGCGCGGTTCGCCGTGACGACGCGCAATTCCCCGCCGCCGGGCATCGCGTCGCGCGCGTTCAAGACCAGGTTCAAGATCACTTGTTCCATCTGGTTGGAATCGGCGACCACTTTCTTAAGCTGGGGATCGAGCTCGGTGATGAGGGTGATGTCCTCGCCGATCAGCCGGCGCAGCATGGTCTCCATGCCCTTGACCACCCCGTTCAAGTCAATCAGGCGCGGGGCCAGCACCTGCTTGCGGCTGAAGGAGAGGAGCTGGCCGGTGAGGGCCGCGGCGCGCCCGCCGGCCTTGCGGATCTCTTCCAGGTGCGCGCGGCGCGGGTCGTCCTTGGCGATGGACATCAGCAGCAGATCGCTGAAGCCGTTGATGGCGGTAAGCAGGTTGTTGAAGTCGTGGGCGACGCCGCCGGCGAGGCGCCCTACGGCCTCCATCTTCTGGGCTTGGCGCAGTTTCTCTTCGCTCGCCTTGAGGGCGTCCTCCGCGCGCTTGCGATCGTTGATGTTGCGGACGATGCCTTCGTAATAAGCGATCTCGCCGCTCTGGCGCTTGATGGCCTGGGCGTTCACTTCCGCCCATACGGTCGCCCCGTCCCGGCGAGGCAGTTCCACCACGAAGGTCTCCCCGCCATCGCCATGGGCCGCGGCATCGCCGCCGGCCGGAAGGAGCAAGGATTGCCGGGTTCCGATCAGCCCAGCGCGATCCGCGTAACCGAGCATGGCCACCATGGCCGGATTTGCGTCGAGGACGGAGCCGTCCTGGGCGATGCGGAAGATGCCGTCCAAGGAGCGTTCGAAAAGGGTGCGGTGCTTTTCCTCGCTGCGCCTGAGATCCCGATACAGGATCATGGACGCCAGCGCGGTGGCGATGCGCGCGGCGATGTCCTTGAACATCGCGAAATCCTCGCCGCGCCAGGGATCGGAAGCGGGCTGGCGCAATAGGCAAAGGATCCAGGGAAGCCCCACCTGGGGCCGCACCGAGATCGCCTTAAGGGATCCCACGCCCATGGATTCGCGCCAGAATCCCGGATTGGGCAGGGGCCGCTCGCGGCCGAACACGAGGGGCTCTTCGGTGGCCGCGCAAGCCGCTGCGATTTCGCCGAAGCCGGCGCCATCGGAGAGCATTTTAGGAGCGGCGCGGAGCGGGACGGCCTCAGAGCTTTCCGCGGAAAAGGGGATGCGATAGCTCCCGTCCCCGTCGGAACGTTGGATCAGCCAGACGCGATCGCAATTGAAGACTTCGAGGAGGCGGGAGAGCGAGGCAGGTAGCGCATTTTCCACGTCCAGGGTGCGTTGCAGGGCGCCCGAAACCCGGTTCAGCCCGTCCAGGTAACGCATGTGCTTTTCCACCGAGGCCTGGGCCTTGCGCATCTCGGTGATGTCCGTGAAGACGTTGATGGCCAGGCGCACCTTACCGTCCTCATCGAAGAGCGGCGAGGCGTTGATCATGGACCAATGTTCCTCGCCGGTGGCGCGGACCCGGTATCCCAGGATTTCCCCGCGCACGGTTTCCCCCTGCAGGGCCCGGCGGCCGGGCAGCCGTTCCGGATCCATTACCTTGCCTTCGTCATCCAGCAGTTCGAAACGTTCGTTCACGAAACGGAGATCGCTGCCGAGCAAGGTCTCTTCGTCGGGGAAGCCCAGGTAACGGACGGCCGCGGCATTGGCGTATACCAACTTGCCGGTCGCGTCCTGCGCCGTGCAGCCGGTCTCCATCAGGCGCAGCATGGCGGCCTGATCGTCGCGCATGCGGGCCAGGTCCACTTGGGCCTGCTTGATGGCGGTGACATCCTGCATGATGGTGACCACCATGCCTGGGCCGCCGTTGGCGGCGGGGATGGGAGTGGACTTGACCAGCGCCCAACGGAGTTGCCCGTCGGGCAACATACGGTGGCCCACCAGGCGCGCGGGCCCGGGGCGGCCCGCCAAGGCCTGGTTTCCCGGCAGACGATCGACGGGCAGCGGCTCCATCGCTTCGTCGAAGAACTCGAGGCGGGACATCGCCTCCTGGTTGGAGACGGCGAGGTATTCCGCCGCCGAGGCGAATCCGATCAGCCGCGCGGCGGCGTCATTGGCATAGCGCTTTTCGCCGTCCGGCGCGAAAACGATGAAAGGGGAGTCTATTCGTTTCAGGATTTCCCCAAAGGCGATCGCGGACAATTCCGCGGGAACCTGGGGATCGGAAAGCTTCGGGTCTCTTCCCATTGCGCCTTAAAAGTGCCGGTAAGCGGCCGGTTTCCTCCAATATAGGCATATCCCGAAACGGCAAGTAAAGAAGAGGCGAAGATTCCGGAACCTTCGAACTAGACAGCCGGCTGCCGCGCATTATACCTTTCCCTCCGCCTTGCAGGGAGCGACCCGGAAAACCGGGATCGTGGAGGATCGGCCTCGCGGCCGATGCTCCTAAATGAGCAGTCACGCAGTGATTGCTCATCGCATAACGAGGAATTCCGTGCGAATCGGAAGCGAGCTCGTCGCTGTAAGCGGTACGAAACTTCAAGGAGCTGGCGCGTAAGCGACAGCGCCCACCCACTGGTCACCGCCCCAAAGGGCGGCCGGGAAGGGGAAGGAGTAGGTTGGCCCGGATCTTCCGGGCCTGGACCCGCGAGCCAGAAGACTCACCTGCAAGGGATCTGGTTGACCTGCGCTGTCAAGGTCGACGGAAATCCCGGGGTCCCCCTTTTCGGCCCCGCGTTTCCCGTTTTCTTGTAGGCGCCGGCTCCGGGAGCCCATGGGCATTGAAAGCCCTGCGGTTCCATCATCCCTTCGCGGTGGCCTGGCGCAGATCCCGGTCCCCCGTCGCAGGAGCTCTTCATGGCGTGCGTCCCGCGCGTCCGGACATCGCGTTCCATTCCGGGTTGGCGCATTCCCGCCCTCCTGGCGTACGCATTTGCCGCCCTAGGTTTCGCCCAGGACGGGACCGGCGCGTCGACCGGGTCCATGGGGCCCAACGCCCTGCGCGGCTCCGATACCGCCCGCCCCATCGATACCCTTACCCTACCCGCCTCCCGATCCCAAGCCCTGCGTAAGCCCACGGCCTCCAAGGCCGTGATCATCCCCACCGACGTGGATCGGCAACTGGGCAATCTGGGGGACATGCTGCAACGCCTGGCCGGCGTGCACGTGATGCGCGCGGGGGAACTGGGCGATTACCTCGGGGTCTCCTTGCGCGGAGCCTCGGAGTCCCAGGTGCAGGTCTATGTCAACGGCGTGTTGCAGAACCAAGCGAGCGACGCATCGCTTTATCTCTCGGATTGGGACCTGTCGCGCGTGGAACGCGTGGAAGTCTATAAGGGCCTGGCCCCGGAAGATCTGCCCGGCGCTCCCATGGGCGGGGCCATCAATATCATCACCCGGGATGCGGCGCCCGGCGGGCCCGGATTGCGGGCGGCCATGGGGGCGGGATCCTTCGGGTCCTTCAAGGCCAACGGGACGGCCGAGCTGGCGGCGGGCGCCTGGCGCGGCCGCTTGCAGGCGGCCCGCGATCAAGCCGACGGCGATTTCCCCTTCTACGACGATGGCGGGCTGGAATACAAACCGGGACGCCATCCCGAGGGCGCGGAAAGGCTGGGCCCGGATGATTTGATCCGCAAGCTCAGGACCAACAACGCGCATGCGCTCACCGATGTGGCCGGCGATTTGTCCTGGCATCCCAACGCCGAGGCGGAGTTGGGCTTGCAAGCCGATCTTTCCGACCTGGACAAGCGCATCCCGGCGCCCTACGCGGGAGTCGATTCCACCGTAAGCATCAACACGGACTTAACCACCGACAAGGCATCCCTGCATGGACGCGGACGCTGGGCCCGCGGGCAGGACGAAGCTTCCTTGGATCTGTCCGGCTCGTGGTTGCGGCAGGTTTATCTCGACACCGGGCGCGGGGCCATCGACCTAGGGGATAACGAGGATCGCGATCTTTACCTCGATGGCCGCGCCGATCTGCGGGCCCGCCTCGATCTGGGCGGAGGCTGGGGATTGGCGGCCCTGGGCGGCTACGGCGCCGGCGCCTACTTCTATTCCAACCGCATAGCGGACCGCGCCTATCCCGGGGTTTTCCGGTACACGGGCGAAGGGAAGTTTACGCCCTCCTTCACGCACGGGAGGCATGCCTGGCAGGCCTCCCTCGATATCGTCCTCAACCTGGATGAGCAGAATGCGGCCCGCGTCTTCGCGTACGACGGAAGCTTCTTGCCAGGCGAAAGATGGGACCGGCGAGCGCTTCTGCGGTTGGGTTATCAGTACCACCTCGACGAAAACCGCTGGCTCTTCGCCGAAGGCGGGCAGGCCGCGCGGCAACCGACCTTCCTGGAATTATTCGGGGACCGGGGAACGGTGAAGGGCAACGCCTTCCTGGGACCGGAATCGGGATACAACGGTTCGGCCGGGGCGCATGCGGGCGGGAGCAAGTGGTCGGCGGAGTTAAGCGTTTTCGCCGCGGCCCAGCGCAACCTCATCACCTTGGAACAGAACTCGCGCTACGTGCTGGTCTATAAGAACACCGGGCGGGCCCGCATCTTGGGCGCGGAGGCCCGCGTTTCCGCCGCGCCGGTACCGTGGTCGCGCAGCGAAATCGATCTCACCCTGCAACGCGCCGCCGAGGGAAGCGAATGGTTGGGCGACTTGCGGATCCCCTACCGTCCCGACTTCCAGGCCTCTTTCCGGCAGGTCCTGACCGCGCGCGGCTGGGCCTTGGGAGCTTCCGCCTACTATCAGGGGCTCGCTTATCCCAACGCCGCCAACCTGCCCAGCCTGTTCGATAGCTACAGCCATAGCACCCAGTGGCAGGCGCGTTGCGATCTCGACCTTTCCTGGCGCCGGAGCCGCTGGCTCCTGGCCGCCGGCGTCCGCAACGTATTCGATCAGCACGAATTCGATTTCTTCAACTTCCCGCTTCCGGGCCGTAGCTTCGCGGCGACGGTGCAAGCGGAACTCTGAATTCCCAAACCCGAAAGGATCCCTCATGTCCCCCAGCCTCTCACTCCGAACCCGGCTCGGCCTCCTGGCCGCTGCCGCCTCCGTTATGACAGCGTGCCTGAGCAAGGACGAAAAGGCCGATGCGGCCCTTCCGGACGCCGCATACGTATTCGCCGCCACGTCGGATTATAAAACCGGATCCTATGCCGCCTACGGGCTCACCAGCGGGACGGCGCTGCCGGATATCCAGGCCATCCATTCGGACGTGGCCGTCCGCTTCCATGGCGGTTCCGACATTTTCGTGATCAATCGCCTGGGGCGCGATAACCTGATGGTGGTGGATAAGACCATTTTGAAGGTGGTCCTGGCGGTGAAGTTCCCGACGCTCTCCAACCCGCAAGACGTGGAAGCGAAAGACGGCTTGCTATACGTCAGTTTCCTGGCCTACGACTCCATCCTGGTTTTCGATCAGGCCAGCGGGAACCAGGTGGGCGGCATCGATATCCACGCCTACGCCGACAGCGACGGCTTCGCGGAAGCCGGTGCGCTAAGTTTCGCGGGAGACGATCTGTATGCCGTCGTGCAAAACCTCGATACCCAGGATCCGCTGGACAAGCCCCATGCCGATCCCAAGCTCTTGAAGATCAACGTCCAGAGGCGCGCGGTGGACAAGGCCATCACCCTGCCCTTTGCGAATCCGCAGGGGATCACCTATGATGCCGGGACCGGCAAGTTGTATGTGCCTTGCGTGGGGGAATATACGGATGAGACCTACCAGCCGAAGCTCGATGGCGGCATCGTCGCGTACAATCCTGCTTTAGGAGACGCGACGATACTGGCGACGGAAGCGGATCTGGGCGGCAACGTGGGCCGGCTCGTGCTGAACGACGGCAAGCTGATCTTCAATCTGGGAATGACCGCGGCCGATCGCGTGGAGGCGTTTTCCTTGTCCGACAAATCCGTTACCTCCATCGTCGATCTGGACCCCTATGCGGGCGGAGGGCTGGCCGTGGATGCGGGGACCAATACCCTGTGCGTGGGCGATCGGAAGAAAGGGCTGAGGCTTTTTGCGCTGGACACCTTCAAGGAGAAGGCCGCCACGGCTATCGATTTGGGTCTACCCCCGATGGATATCGTAGTCGTCCGGTAAAAAGGCCGCAGGCATTACGTGGCGGAGGGAAGGGGGCCTAAAAATGTGGTCAGCCCTCTAACACCTCCAGGTTTCGGGAGGGATGGCCGCATACCTTGAGGGCCGAGGGGGCGATTCCGGCACCGCATGCGGGTATCGCCAATACATATGGAAAACCGGTTAACCCGCGCCGTCTTCCGTGCCGCCTTCGCTTTCGCTTGCCTCGCTTACCGCCCTGCCGCCGCCGCCGAAGATCTTTCCGCATGGGCGGACGTTACCGACCTGACGCTCAACACTTCCCCGGCGGGAGCCGGGGTCCCGTCCACCGTGATCGGGTTCCCGCTCCTGGTGCGCCTCACGGCGTCCAATTTCGACTTCACCCAGGCCCGGCCCGATGGCCGGGACATCCGCTTCGCCAAGCCGGACGGTACGCCGCTTCCGTACGAGATCGAGCGTTGGGATCCCAACCTCCATGCCGCGGAAGTATGGGTGAAGGTGGACACCATCCGCGGCGGCGATGCCGCGCAAGCCATCCGCATGTACTGGGGCAATGCCTCGGCCGCGGACAATTCGAATCCGGCCGCGGTGTTCGGCGCGACGAACGGATATCTGTCCGCATGGCATCTGGGCGGGAGCGCGAGCGCTGCGCGGCCTAACGCCACGGGAGGGAACCCGGCCGTGCCGTCCCGATACGACGGGAACGAGGCCACCGCGGGCGTGATCGCCGGGGCCGATAGCCTGAACGGGAATGCCGACGGCGATTACCTCGACGTGGGCGCAGGCTATACCGGATTGACCGGAGGCATGACCTTCACGGCCTGGGCCTACCCTACCGCCGCCAAGCAATGGTCGCACCTGCTCGATCTGGGCAATGGCGAGAGCGCGGATAATATCGTGTTGGGGCGTTGGGACACGACTTCCGGTTTGGCCTTCCACAACTACGCGGGGGCGAACCATTCCGCCGTGAACGCGCCCGGCCAACTGGTCCTGAACCAATGGCAGATGGTGGGCGTAACCGTGATCGGCAAGTCCGTGAAACTTTATAAGGACGGGGTTCCGGTGATGACGGATACCATCGCCGACGCCATTACCGGCGTGGTCCGGAGCCTCTGCTACCTGGGCCGCTCCAACTCGGCCCGCGGCCAATATTACCAGGGCAAGTTGGACGAACCGGAGATCTCCACGGCAGCCCGCTCGGGTGATTGGATGAAGCTGTTGTACCAAAACCAGAAGCCCGGGCAAGCCATTCCCGTCGTGAAGAAGACCTCGGCCTGCATCATGCGCTACTCCGTTTCGCCGGACACCTCCGCGCCCGAAAGCGGCATCATCTCGCTCCGGGCCCAAGCCGATTGCGCGTCCAGCTTCGCCTGGTCCCTGGTCTCCGGTCCCGCGGTGCGCATCCTCGATCCGGAGCAAAAGGATTTACGGATCGCTTTGCCGCGCGTCGCGGGCGATACCGGCATGGTCTTCCGCTTCACCGCCGTCTATTCCGATTCCACCCGCGTCCGCGATGTCCATGTCACGATTCAGGAGGCCATTCCCGATCCCCTATTCAGCTTGCCTTCCGATTCCGTTTGGGACGGGATGGCTCCCCTCGCCTACCGGCCGGCCATCGCCAACGTGGCCGCCTTGCGGGCTTCGCCCGATTCGACCTTGCATTGGCTCTGGACCTTCACGGGACCGGGCCTGGACACGGCCGTCCTCGCCGACGGGATATTGCTGAAGCACTCGGAGTCGGGCAACCTCGTCATCCGGCTATGCCTGGACAATGGGGGCCAGGCCGTTTGCCATTCGCGTTCCTTGCGCGTGTCGGTTCCGGGCACCACGGGCCTCATCGCGCCGGTTCCGATTACCGCTGCCGAGCTACCCGCGGGACGGGACGCCCTGGGACGGGCCTCCATGCGCGGGGCCGATCGTTTCATTCAGTATGCGCGAGGCATCCATCCCGCCCAGCGCCAGGCCGCCGCCAAGAGCAGGAACAATGCCGTGGACAAATAGGCCAACCGTATCATGCGTGTTACGTCTCCCGGACGCCCGCCTTCGGGCGCTTCCGGCGGCCCGATCCATAGATCATTGACCTGCTTCCCGTCCTTCCAGATCGGGCCCGCCAAGCGGATCCGCAACGCCCCGGCCGCCGCCGTTTCGCTCCAGCCCTTGTTGGGCCCGGGCAGCAAGGCGTGCTGGGCCAAGGCGCTGCGCCAACAGGCGCGCGGGGAACAACCCGGCACCAAGGCGGCGGCCGCCGACAGCAGAGGGACCGACAATCGGGCCGGGATCCAATTCATAACGTCGTCCAGGCGCGCCCCGAACCAACCGAATCTCAGGTAACGCTCGTTCTTATAGCCGACCATGGAATCCATGGTGCTGGCGATCTTGAAAGCCACCAGGCCGGGCAGGCCCAGGAGCGCGAACCAGAACAAAGGGGAGATCACCCCGTCGACCAGGTTCTCGGCGATGCTTTCCACCGCCGCCCGATCGCAAGCGGGCGCATCCATCCTATCGGTATCGCGGCCCACCAGCATGGCGGCCGCGACGCGGGCCGCGGCCAGATCGCCCCGGGCCGATGCCCGCGCGATGCGCCGCCCATGGGCGGCCAAATCGCCCAAGGCCAGCAGGCTGTAGGCCAGGAACAAGGCCCATGCGAAGGCGCAGGCCTCCGCGCCGGCGGGACCGAAGGCGCGCGCGCCTAGGGCGCGCAAGGCCGCCCCTATCAGCCAGGCGCCGCCGCCGCAAACGGCCGCGAGCCAAAGGAAGAGCAGGAAGCCTCCGAACCGTCCGTCCACCTTGGCCGCCCGCAGCCCCTGCTCGCCCAGCGCCAGAGCGCGCCCGATCAGGCGGACGGGATGCCAGGGATAGGCCGGATCGCCGAACCCCAAGTCGAGCGCCAAGGCCAGTAGCATGAAAACATAAGGATCGCGCAGCCAGGCCATCTCATTTCCATTTCGCGGCCCAACCCAGGGCCAAGGCGCGCGCGATCAACTCCGGTACGCCGGATGAGGCCCAGGGAAGCAAGGCCGAGCGGAAGGCGGGAAAGGCTTCGGGCTTGGCCGCCAAACCGGCGGCGAAGAGCGCCGCCTGGGATGCGCACTGCTCGGCTCCCGCCGCTTCCGGCAGGGTACCGTGCGTGATACGGTCCACGACGGCGGCCAGGGCGTAGGCGGCGCCGGCGGCCTGCGGCTGGTGCACCACCGCTTCGAAGTTGGCTTCCAACAACGCCCGGTCCGATTCGGATAGATGCGCGCCGGCCCGTTGGCGCAGGTCCGCCGCTTCCACGCCGAAACGGCCCAAGGCATGGACCAGATGCCGGGTACGCGAAGGATCGAGTCCGTTCTGCCAACGCAGGGCTTCCTTCACGGCGTCGATCACCGCGGTCGCCAGCAATTCGCCCAGCTTGGCGTGCTTTCCCGTCCAAGTGCGCGGCGGCGTCGTGCCATCGATCGGAGCGGCCAGGCAATACTGATCGGTCCCGGTCCCGGTCGCGAGCCCCGCGGAATACCGGCTAGGCACGGCCAGGTCCAATAAAGCCGCGGTCTTGGCTTCGGTCAGGGTGGCCACGGCGCGCGTCAGCGCGGCCGGAAGCAGCGGCGCATCGAAGAAAAGCATGATGTTGATGGTGCCCGGGACGGCGTGGACGGGCTTCCAGGCGCCGCCTACCTCGTCCCACTTGGCGGGATCTCCCGCACGCCCCGCGTTCCCCTGCACGCCCGCGGTGGCCGCCGCCCACACGCGCGTCTCGCCGAAGGCGGCTTCGCGCACGGCCGCGTACTGCATATCCGCCGCGGTGCCCATCAAGGCGGTCTGCCCGGGCGGCGCTCCCGCTTCCGCGCATGCCACGCCATGGTAATCCGCCTGCCCGCGCGAGGTCAGCGCCTCATGGCGTTCCATATGCCCCTTGCCCTCGCTGCTCTGGTGGTTGACCAGCCAGGAAAGGTCCTCCCGCTGGCCGCCGTTCACATGCGAGGTGGATAGGACCAGATGGGGTTTTTTGAAGCGGGCTCGCAGGAACCGGCCGCTCCGATCAAGAACGAAGCCGGGGGTGTCGAGCAGAACATGGGTCCCGGCAAGCTGAGAAGCGCCATCGGAACGTTCGGAAGCGATAGAAGGCGAAGTTTCGGACATGCCGGAAAGGTAGAACCCCGCCGCAATTGGCTTTAGGGGACCACCAGAAATGTCTCCTTGCCCCCGGTTTGGCGCCGGTTCGACCGATTTTTCCGGGATTCTGTTCCGTTTCCTCAAATTCCTCGAATTCGAAATCAGGGACCCGCATTATCTTATAATCCCGGAGGGATCGAGGCTTTGGCCTGGAATCCCCGCGGGGAAAGCGCAAAGAGATGAAAAAAGGATCGGGCATCGGCTGGCTGGCCGTTCTGGCTGTCGCTCTATGCGGATCCCCCAGAGTAAGAGCCCAAAACCTGGGTCTCGGAACCGGCTCGCGACCCGCCCCATCCGACAGCGCCCAAGCCGCCCGCCCGGGATGGAAGGATGAGGGCTCCGCGCCCCGTAGCTCGCAGATGGCCAAACGCTTGGGTCTCTCCTCGCGCCGCGCCGGCGGTTTCGATCCCAAGGTATTCGAAGCGCGGGGGCGCGAACTCCAAGGCCAGTTTTACGAGATCGGCGGCCCCATCGACACCAAGCGCGAGCGAACGGCGAAATCCTTCGGGGATACCGATAACGTGGGCATAGAGCGTAAGAGCGGAACGCAATGGATGATTTGGGCCGGCGTGGCTGGTTTGGCCGGGGCCTCGGCCGGCGCCGTTGGCTACCTTTATATGTCCAAAGCCCATCCCTCCGCGCCTCCTCCCAATCGCATCGTGGTGACGGACAAACCATGAAAGCGCGCTTGTCCGCATACGCTTGGTACGCCTTGCTGCTGGCTGCAGCGCTGGCTTATGCCGGTTGCCAAACCGTCGATCCCCCGCCGGCGCAAAATCTGCTGTACTTGCAGCTGGACGATTCCCTGAAGCGATATGACCTCGTGCAAGTGGATGTTTTCGACCGCGACAAGCCGGACAAATTCCTGACGACGCTTTGGAACAATCGCCTCCTCGCGCCAGCCTCGGATATCCCGGCATATGACATCAATGCGTTAGGGACGAACCGGTTCATCATCCGGGTCATGGGCATCAAAGCGAACCAGATAGCCCTGCAAACCCGGATCTTTTACGCCCCTCCGCCCGATCGCCCGTCCGTGCTCCACGATTCGGTCGGTCCGCTCGTTCCCCAGAACTGGCTTAAATCCCTGACCCCTTCGGTTGGCGCCATGACCCCGGACTTCGAAAAGGATTCCCTGAATTATCAGGTCAAGATGCCGGAGAAGATGGACTCCTTGAACTTCATCTTGGTGACGGCGTACCAGGGCGCCTCTATCGACTTCAATGGCAGCCCCGCGATTTCGGGCCAAGCGACGAAGTTCGTAAAGATCGGCAATACCCCGGAAACGATTATCGCCCACGTCACCGATACCAGCACCGGTACGCCTTCGACCCGCGAATACCGCATCGTCGTTTTCCCGACCTTGCCGCAGGGAGTCTCGCTTCTCTCGCTGGTCCCTTCGACGGGGCGCCTGGGCACCGAGTTCACCCCCCAACAAACGTTCTACAACCTCTACATGGATCCGGATAAGGATACCGTTTCGTTCCTCGCCACCGCTTCCCAAGGTACCACCCTGGTTACCATCGACGGGTTGGCGGTTTTCCAAGGCCAGCAATCGCAGGTCATCACGGTCGCCAAGGGAACCACCGATACGATACCGATCACCGTTCACCGCGGCTCGGATGTGGGCTATTACCAGGTCACTCTCGATCATACCCAGGGCAGCCACCACTGACGGAATCGCGCGCAATCGCGGCCCGCGCGGAAGGGAATCCCGGCATTCCGTAAGGGAAATCGACGCCACTTTTCCTGCCCGCGGGAAAAACTGTTATTCGGATTAACATCCCTTTCGAGGAGGATCCGATGACGCGACCCATAACCAAGACCATCTTTTCGGCGGCTCTGGCTGTTTCGGTCCTGTGCCTGGGCCATGCGGCCGGACAGAGCCAAACGAACATCACCGTACAAGGCGACGGCACGGAATCAGGAGCGCCAGGAACCGTGCGGACTCCGGGCGTTGCGCCGGACACCGTCAAACACGTAGTGCCGCCGGCGGGGACCGGGGCCACCCCGAGGGAACCCGTGATCGGAGGCAGCAGCACAGTGATCAAGGATTCGACCTATGCCCCTCCGGACACTTCCCATGAAGTCGGCCGCATCGCGCCCGAAGACACCAAGGTGCTGCAGAATCGCCGGGAGGCCAAGCGCTTTTCCACGGCCGGCTTCGGCCCCGCGGGATTCGGCAATATCGACGAGCGTACGCCGGCCTATGACCTCTACGTGGGCCGCCTCTGGGAGGTGAACAAGTTCGCGGCCATCAAGGCCCTAGGCGAGGTCGCCTCGGATTTCGATCGGGCCACCTTGGGCAACGTGTCGATGGGCGCCAATCTGTACGCGTCCCCGACCGACTTCTCGCCCTATGTCGGCGGCGGGCTCGGCCTCGCCTACGGCGCCATTCCCGGCGATCGCAATTTCGGCTTCAACGTCGGGGCCCAGATCGGCGCTTTGCTGTTCCGCACGGCCAACGCCCAAATGAACCTGGAGGGTTCGGCCGAAATGATGGTCTCCCAGCTCGGCAATAGCGATCCGTCGATCTATTCGGCCCGCCTCGGCGTGCTGTTCTGAACCGTCACGCTTTCCCGAACACCGCCACGCATTCCACGTGGCGCGTGTGCGGGAAAAGATCCACCGGCCTAAGGGCCTCGAGACGCCAAGCGCCCGCGAGGGCCCGGGCGTCCCTGGCCAGGCTGGCCGGATGGCAGGACACGTAAACCAAACGGGAGGCGCTGGAACGTAGCAGGGCCTTCCTTACTTTTTCTTCCAATCCCTTGCGCGGCGGATCGGCCAGGATGGCTTCCGCTTCCCCGAATTCCGCGGGATCGATCCCGCCTCCGTGACCCGGACCGGCCGTACCGCTGAGGGCCTCACCCACGTCGGCGGCCAGGAAGCGCGCGTTCCGGATGCCGTTCTCCGCGGCGGCCTTGCGCGCATCCGCCACCGCGGCGGGATTCTCTTCCACGCCAATCACGGAGACGGCCTTGCGCGCGGCCCATAGCGAAAGCGTTCCTACGCCGCAGTAAAGATCGAGCACCCGCGCCCCGTCCGGAAGCGCGGCGACGGCCAAGTCATAAAGGCGCGGCGCCTGGAACGGGTTGACCTGCAGGAAAGAAGACAGTCCGGCGCGGAAGACGAAAGGCCCCAACTCTTCGCGCAGCGCGGAACGGCCCCACCAGAGTATCTCGTCCTCGCCCAGCACCACATTGGTGTTGCGGGCGTTCACGCTTTGCACGATGCCGATCAGCTCGCCTCCCTCGGGCCCGGCGCCGATGGCTTCGCGTACGCGCGTCAGCAAGTCCGGCAGGAGCCCGCGCGGATCGAAGCTCTTGATGCCCGCGCCGTTGCTGATCAGCCCTAAGAGGATTTCCCCGGAACCGGCGCCGCGGCGCAGCAGGATATGGCGCAGCCATCCGGTCCCGGTGGCTTCGCGGTAGATAGGCAAGCGATGGGCCGCGGCCCAGGCGCGCACCGCCCAGGCCGCGCGTGAAAGCGACGGCTCTTGGACCAGGCACTCGTGCTGATCGATCACCGCATGCGATCCTGCGGCGTAGCAGCCTAGGATGGGATGGCCGTGCGCGCCGGGCGCGAATCCGAAAGGCAATTGCACCTTGTGCCGATACCCCTCGGTACGCGGGCTGGGCAGGACGGGATCGATTGCGAGATCGGGCCATTCCGCGAACAGACGGCGCAGCTCGGCATGCTTGTCCGCGAGCTGGGTAGCGTAATCGCGATCGAGGGTCTGGCACCCGCCACAGGCGGGAAAATGTCGGCAGTGAGGCATTGGGGGGAACCGCCATGCAAGATGCAAAAGACGGCTCGACCCGGCAATGTTGAGGACGAATGCCGGGTCGCCCGACACGACAGTCAGGGCCGGGCGGGGGCCGAGATTAACGAACCACTAATATGCCCGCTTGGCCGGGAGCGGCATCGACAGCGCGCCAGAGATAAACCCCCGGGGCGGCAATTCGTCCCGCCTCATCCCGGCGATCCCAAGCGGGGATGGAAGCCCCGGCGGCCCAGGCGGATGCCTGCGGCAAGGCGCGCACCAGACGGCCCATGCGATCGTAGATGGAGACCGGGCCCTCGGGGGCCGCGCGATGGAAGGCGACGGGGCGGTTGATGGGCGTTACCGGGGCCACATTGGTCGTAATGAGGACGGAGGAAGAGGCTACGTGCCGCTCCGCGAAGAAGAAATCGAGGGGATAGGTCTTGCCGTCCTCCAGCCCCAGTCTCGTCTTCACGGAGTCCATTATTACGGAATCCTTCTGGGTCTGATGGACGCCGCCCAGGTCGATTACGCGTTTGCCGTTGATGAATACCCAGATATCGTCGTCCCCTTGGAACCGCAGCACCTCGCCGGCATGATAAGCCACCTGGGTATGCAGTTCCAGGGTGAAACCATAATTATGCTGGCTGAGATCCTTACCGTCCAGGCTGTCCTTCTGCAATTGCCCGAAGGGATCGGGATCGGTCGTATGGATCTTGCGGAAGGCCTTGCCGCTGTCGATGGGGAAAAAGGCGTCGCTCTTATAGGTGTAAAGCCCACTGGCGTCCCGATCGAAACGCAAATCCACCAGGAAGGCTCGATTGATATCGGGGCCTTTGTCGCTGAACCATTCGGGGAAACGCGCGACCGGATCGTAACAGGGGGCGATGGAAGCGGGGAGAGGATCCATGAGCATGGGATTGCGGTTGTCGCCGGGGAAGGCCGCATCTACGGCGCCGCTGGTATCCAGGTTTTCCTGGATGGTATTGACGCCCAGTTCCTGGGCGCTGCATCCGTTGTAATTGTTGAATTGCGAATCCACCTTAACGCTGTCGGTCGGATTCAACTCCTTGAAGTCGCGGACCTTGGCGGTGAGGGTGAAGGAAGCGGGCGGGCTTTGGGACCAGGCCGCGAGGGCGCCCAATGTCAGGAAAAAAGAAAGGAATAGCAAGGCCGGTACCGGCGAAGGCATACGACTTCTCATGGTTGTGCTCCGTTTGCGGGTCGGCCCCCGAGGGGGTCCCTGGGTTGGCGGGTCCGGAGATGGCCGCTCCGGATCCGCTGTAACGTCGAAAATAAATTCGACGCATATAGGGAAGGGAAAAAAGAGAGAGGAAAACCGACTCTTTGCGGACGGGGCTTAATGCGCCTCGCGGGCGACGTTGAGCAAGGCGCGGACTTGCGCGATCAATTGACCTGGCGTGAAAGGCTTCTCCAGGAAAGCTTCGGCGGGTATGCGGATGCCCCGATCGGCGAGGATTTCCAGCGGATGCCCCGAGATGAATAAAGCGCGCAAGCCCGGCTTCCGGGCCTGCAACCGCGCCGCCAATTCGTCGCCCCCTTCGCCGCCGCGCAGCATCACGTCGGTGAGGAGTAAATCAACATCCTCGCGCGCGGCGAATATCTCCGCGGCCTCTTCCGAGGAATTCGCCGTCAACACGGTGAACCCTCCCAGCCCGAGGATGGCTTGAATCATTTCGCGCAAGGAAGGTTCGTCCTCCGCGACCAGGATGGTGCCGCCGCCCTTCCCGGCCCCTGCGGGCGCGGTCGCGGAGCCCGTATCCGACCCGATCGCGCGCGCGCGCTCTTGAGCCGTAATCGGTTCCCCCCGTGGCAAGACGATCCGGAAACGGCTTCCCCTTCCGGGAACGCTCTCGACCGATATTCCGCCGCCGCCCCTTTCCACGATGCCGAATACCGTCGCGAGGGCCATCCCGCGGCCGCGCCCGCCCCGCTTCGTCGAATAGAAGGGTTCGAACAGGCGCTCCAGGACTTCAGGCCCCATGCCGATGCCTTGGTCCTCCACCGTGATGGCCACCGCCGCTCCCGGTCCTGCCGTCAAATGGGTAAAGGATGTTGATGGGACTAACTCCATGGCTTCCGTCGCCACGCGTAGGACGCCGCCTTCGGGCATGGCGTCGCGGGCGTTGGAACAGAGGCTCATGATGATCCGCTCCAAGCGGCCGGGCTCCAAGGTAACCGTCGCATTCCCTGCCTTTGGTTCCAGGCGCAAATCGATCCCCGACCCCAGCATGCGCAGCAGAATCGGTTCCAGATCCAGCAAGGCCGCGTCCACGGCGACCGGCGCGGATTCGCCGCTTTCGGACTGGGTCATACCCGCGAGTTGGCGCGCAAGATCCGCCGCGCTTTCCCCCGCGCGCAGGATGGCCCGCAGGCCTCCGGCCATCGGCCCCGAATCGCCGGCTTGGCCCAACAGATGCTCGCTATAGCCGTTGATGGCGGTGAGCAGGTTTCCGAAGTCGTGGGCTACGCCTCCCGCGAAACGTCCCAAGGCCTCCATCTTGCGGACCTGCAGCCCGGGGGCTCCCGCAGGGGCGGATTCGGTTCCCCCCGCTTCGGCATCCCCTTCCGCGGCTTCGGCCAACGGAGTCAAGAATAAGGCGATAACGGGCGCATCGTTGAGAACGGCCGCGGCCACGTGCACGCGGCAGCGCACCGACGCGCCCCCGGGACGGGAGAGATCGGCGGTAAAGCGCGCATCCGGCGGGGCCGGCGCGTCCAGCGCGCCTTCCAGGAGAGGCCGAGCCGCAGGAGGGAAAGGGGCGAGGATGGAGAGCGAGGCGAAGCCGGCTTCATCGTAGCCCAGCAGCTCCTGGGCGGCGGCATTGGCCATCAGCACGCGCCGCCCGGCCGCCAGCAGGATTCCCATAGGGGCCGCGTCGAAGAGGGAACGGAAGCGGCGCGTTTCCGCGCGCCGTCGCAGCACCGCCTGGCGGATGGCCGAGGCCAACGCTCCGCCATCCAGGCCCTCATGTTCCAGGCAGGCTTGCGCGCCTGCCTGGATCAAGTCTTCGATCAGGGTCGCGTCGGATTTGCGGAGCAGCGCCACGATGGGGGTGCCCGGCAACAGGGCGGCTGCCCGGCGATGGGCTTCTTCGTCCTGGCAATCGGCTAAGGCGAGATCGACAAGGATGGCGTCGAATCCGCCGGAAGCGCGGGCCGGAGCCGCCAGGGCTTCGGCCTTGGCCATGCGCTCCGCATGGATGATCTTGAATCCCGGTCGGGATGCCATCAAGGCGCGGGCGATCCCGCCTTTGCCTTCGATGATGAGGATGCCCAGCGTTTCCAAATTCGCTCCGCGCGCTCTTCCGAGCCCCGCGGCTTACGGTTCGACCGCAAGGGGAGCGGAATGCGCGCTGGGCTACGATATCATATCACGGATCGCGAAGGCAACGGGTCCGGCACGGTATCCAAAGGTACCTGAAACAACCGTGCCTTTCTCAACACTCGTTAGGGCCAGGGATGCTTGGGATACCTCCGCTTCAATTCTTTTTTCACTTCCGGATAGGTGTTTTTCCAGAAACCGGACAGATCCGCCGTCTTCTGCACGGTCCTGTAATTGGGGGCGAGGATATCGTAAACCACCTCCACCTTCCCGTCCAGGATGGCGGTCTTTCCTTCCATCCCCAGGAAATCCCCCAGACGCGCCGCGAGCTCGGGCGGGCCTTTCTCCGTATAGGTGAGGCGGCCCATGCGGCCGTTGGGCAACTTAAGTCCGGTGGGCACCGCCTTGTCCACGAATGCGGCCAGGGAGTCCCCGAGGTACTCCCGTAACGCGCGTGTTACCGACGCCCCTTCCAGCTCCCGCGCCGACGATTTGCCTTCGCACATCTCGCCGTAGATCAGGCGCCAATCATCCTCGTCCAGCTTGGGAAGGCCGTATTCGGGATAATGCGCGGCGGCCAGCTTGATGCGCAGGATCATCTGCTTCGCGTCATCGTTCATTCCCGGCAAAACGATTTCGCCCGCGACCAGCTTCTCGACCAGCAGGCGGGCCGATTCCCCGGCATCCTGGGCGCCTTCGCGTAGGGGCCGGCGATCCAGGATCAAACCGCGGAAGAGGAACTGCTCCTCCTGTACGACGCGGCCCTTGGCCGCATCCCAGCCGCCCACCTTGGCCCAACGGCATTCGCCCAGAAAGGCGGCGTCGATCCAGGCGGGTTCGCAGGGCAGCAGCATGGGAATACCCACCTGCCGGCTCTGGTTGGCCCCGCCGGTTTCATGCAACTCCAAAGCCAGGATCACGGCGATGCCCGCCTGCAAGCCCCCGGCTTCCACCGTGCCGCGGCGCCCGTCGGCCAGGGCGAAGCTGTTCCCCTTCTCCACGCGGGCGGCGATGCGATCCTGGAAAGGCACGATCCAGCAGCGGGTGGCGGCCGCTCGGAAGTCATCCGGTTCCGGCGGCGGGGCGGGTACGGTGGGGCCAAGGGCGGAGGGGACGGGAGCGGAGGGCGCCTTCTCCAGCAGCCGCAGCAACTGCTTGTACGCTTCCCGCGTCTCCCGATCGAAATAGCGGGCGTCCGCATCGCCGGCCAGGTCCTGGCCCAGGGCGAAGAGATCGGGCGAGGCGCCTTTCGCGCGGCGGGATTGCGATTCCAGGATGGCGGCCATGGCCGCCGCCTGCGGGCCCACGCCGGCCTTGCGGGCGTCGAGCAGGACGCGGGCCAAAACCGGATGGGCCGGGAAACGGGACAGGGCCCGGCCCAAGTCGGTGATGCGGCTTCCGCCGGATGCCGAGGGAGCCGAGGTTCGGCCCGCGCGCGGCGAAAGGGCCCCGATGCGTTCCAGTTGGACTTCGGCGCGTTCCCAAAGCGCGGGCGCGGGCGGGGTGAGCCAAGGGATAAGCCTATCCTCCGCGGGGGGCGCGTCCCGGCGGATCCGCCCGAAGCGATCGGTCAATGCGTGCAGGGATAGGACCATGGACGTCGGTTCCACCCGGAGGACTTCGGGATCGAGTGCGGGGGCCATGCCGCGCTCGCGGTCGGCCGACCAGAGGCGCACGCAGACCCCCGGCGCCGTGCGGCCCGCGCGGCCGGCCCTCTGGCGGGCGTTCTGCAGGCTGATCGATCCCAGATACAGGGTGTTCAGATCCCGTTGCGGGCTGTAGGCGGCGATGCGCGCCTGGCCCGAGTCGATCACGGCGGTAACCCCGGGGATGGTGAGGGAGGTTTCCGCGACATTCGTGGCGACGATCACGCAAGTACCGGAAAGCGGCGCCCGCAATGCGCGCTGCTGGGCCTCCATCTCCATGGAACCATGCAATTCGAACAGCCCGATGCCCTGGGGCCGGCAGATGGGATCGAGAGCCTCCAAGGTGCGGCGGATCTCCCCTTGTCCGGGCATGAAGATGAGCACCGATCCGGAAAGCCCCTGGGCCAGCAGGCGCTTCAGGGCGCGGGCCGCCTGCTGCGCGAGGAACTCTTGCGCGACGGGCGGTTGATGGATGATTTCCACCGGATAGGTGACGGCCTCCGCCACTATGGTTTCGGCCGCTCCGCCAGGGGCGGGGCCACCAGAGGCGGGGGCCGTCCCCCGGGACGGGGCCAGATAAGCCTGCAGCCCTTCTAGTTCCAGCGTAGCCGACATGACGACGAGGCCCAGGTCGGGACGGGCCGTCGCGCGTAGGCGCTTGCACCAGGCCAAGGTGGCGTCCGCCTCCAGGGTGCGCTCATGGAATTCGTCCAGGAGCACGGTCCCGATGCCTTCCAGCAGCGGATCGGAAAGCAGTTGCTGGAAGAAGACGCCGTAGGTCTGGTAAAGGATGCGGGTATCGGCCCCGGCCTTGCCTTCGAAGCGGACCTGGTAGCCGACCGTGCGGCCCACCGGTTCGCCCAGCTCTTCGGCGACGCGCAGGGCCAGGTTGCGCGCGGCGATGCGGCGCGGTTGCAAAACCAGGATCTTACCCGGCCGATCGAGTAGGAAGCGCGGCACCTGGGTGGACTTGCCGGTGCCCGGCGGGGCCGCCAACACGAGCGCACCGGAGCGCGCCACCGCCCGCACGATGGCTTCGCGATGCGCGAGGATGGGAAGCGGTATCGAGCCGATAGGCCCTTGCGGTGGCATCCCCGAAATGTCCTAAATCGGATAAACCACTGCAACTTTTACCCTAACTTGATGGCGCTTATCCGTCGCTCCAGGGCTTTACCATACCGTCCTATGGTTGTATTCGCGGAATCCCTATTGCGATAATGGAGGCGAGCTCGAAAACCCGCGCCAGGGGTTTTGGGGCCGGCCGCGAAGCCCTTGGGAAGGACGGAAAGCGCACGTGGACATAACAACCATTCTCGGTCCCGTCATCGCCATCGGCATGGTCCTGGCGGGCATGATCATCGAGGGCGGCAACCCCATGGCCCTGGTGCAATTGACCGCGGCCATGATCGTGGGCGGCGGCACCCTCGGGGCCACCCTCGCCAGCTTCCCGTTGGAGCACACCATCGCGGCCCTCAAGGCCGTGAAGATCTGCTTCTTCCCCCCCAAGTCCGACCATGAAAAGGTCATCAACGAACTCACCGAACTCTGCCAGTTCGCGCGCAAGAACGGCATCATGGCCCTGGAGTCCAAGGCCAAGGCGCATACCGACCCTTTCACCCGCAAGGGCCTCACCCTGGTGGTGGACGGCATCGATCCGGCCATGCTCCTTTCCATCATGGAAACCGAGCTGGAAACCTTCGAAGAGCATTCCAAGGTCCCCATTCCGGTGATGGAAGGCGCGGGCGCCTACGCGCCCACCATCGGCATCATCGGCGCGGTGCTGGGCCTCATCCACGTGATGGAAAACCTGGACGATCCCTCCAAGCTGGGCGGCGGCATCGCCACCGCCTTCGTGGCCACCATCTACGGCCTTACCCTGGCCAACGTGATCGCCTTGCCGCTGGCCAGCAAACTGAAGCAGCGCGTGGCCGCGATGGTGCACGAGAAGAACATGATCCTGCAAGGCCTGGTGGCGTTGCAGAACGGCGAGAACCCCCATTTCCTGGGCCAGCGTTTGCGCGCCTTCCTGCCGGGCGGCGGGCACGGCAAGGAAGCGGCCCACTAGCCCTCGGGCGCGGGGGCATCCATGGCCAGGAAACACAAGCATCCGGAGCACGTCAACCACGAACGTTGGTTGGTCTCCTACGCCGATTTCATCACCCTGCTGTTCGCCACCTTCACGGCGCTCTACGCCCTCAGCAAGGCCGACGCCAGCAAGGCCAAGGTGGTGGCCGACGGCCTGCGCGAGGCCTTCGGCGTAAGCGGGGCCAAGATCGTCCAGATGGAAGCCCTCGACGTCAACGGCATCCCTTCCGACAATGCGCGGCTGCCCACCGGCCAGGGCAACCAGAACGCCCCGCCCGCCTCCACCAAGGAAGCCGGTAAGCCGGAGTTCGAGGAGATCAAGAAACAGGTCGAGGAATTCCTCATGACCAAGGGCATGTACGACAAGGTATCCGTCGATCGCCAGGAGCGCGGATTGGTCATTTCCCTCAAGGAAGGCGGCTTCTTCGAATCGGGCAGCGCCGACGTGAAGCCCGAGGCCAACAAGGTCCTGGAAGAACTGGCCAAGAAGATCCTGTCGTACCGCAACCCCGTGCGCATCGAAGGGCATACCGATAACGTGCCCATCCACTCGCGCACCTTTCCCACCAACTGGGAGCTATCCTCGGCGCGCGCCACCAACGTGGTCCGGCTTTTGACCGAACGCTTCCGCATCCCGTCCGGTAAACTCTCGGCTACCGGCTATGGCGATTCGCGCCCCAAGACCCCCAACGATACGCCCGCCGGGCGCGCCCGCAACCGTCGCGTCGACATCGTGATCCTGTCGGAATCCGGCGAAGCCTCCGAACCTGAGACCATCCTCGACGATGGCGGAGGCGGCAGCCTGCAGGGGGGCGCGGGCGGCCAGAGCGGCGGAATCCCGCCGGACCCGTCCCCTCCGGGCCAATAGCCTTCCACGCATTTCCGCCCGCAGGGCCAGAGGCGCGGTCAGATCCTCAGTGAGCTTTCTTCCTTGAGCCGCCAGGCTGCGGCCAGGGTCTCGTCCAGCGCTTCCCGGCGCAAAGGCTTGGCGTAGAAAGCGTCCATGCCGGCCGCGAGGCAACGCTCCCGTATTCCCGGCCCGGTGTTGGCAGTAAGCGCGGCGATGTAGGCGCGCCGGCCCGTTCCTGCTTCCCGTTCCCGGATGGCGCGGGCGGCGTCCGGCCCGTCCATTTCCGGCATCTGGCAATCCATCAGCACCAGATCGTACGCCGCGCGGGCGCAAGCCCCGACGGCCTCCTTGCCGTTGGCGGCCAGATCGAACTCCCGGCCCAGCCGTTGCAACATGCCCGTCACCACCACCTGGCTGACGGGATTGTCTTCCGCCACCAGGATACGCAAGGGCCCGGCCGCGCCGGTTCCGCCCGGATGCCCGGCCTCGTACCGCGAAGCGGGTCCCGCGGGGCCGTCCTCCCCGGTCATGAGGCGCAGATCCGCCGGGGCTTGGGCGCGTAATTCTTCTTCACCTTGGCCGGCCCGGCTATGCAGGTCGGACAAACGCCGTACCGCCTTCGCGAGCATCTCCGCGATCCGCTGCATATCGCCGTCGCCGGCCGCTTTCGCCAACATTCCCGCGATCCGCTCCAAAGCGCGCAGCGGAAGGCGCATCCTGAGGTAGGCGGCTTCCAAGCGGCCCCGTTGCAGTTCCAGGCGCGCCGCCGCGGCCTCGATTCGCTTGCGTCCGGATACGTCCTTGGCGAACACGGCCACTCCCGTGACCTCCCGCGCCGAGAGGATGGGATTGAAGCCGAACTCCAGGACGTAGCGCTTGCCCAGCCATTCCAACTCCTGCTCTTCCATGAAGCGTTCCTGGTCGCGCACGCGCGCCACCGCTTCCCGCCAACGCGCCTGTTGGGCCGGGGGCAGGAGGTCCAGGAAGCATGTGTCTTCCACCATGGGGTGGCCGGTCATCTTCATGCATAGCAGGCTAGCCGCCGAGTTGAAGGCCAGCACCTTGCAGTCCATGTCCATCGACCAGATGGCGTCCAAGGTATTCTCGATGAGGCCGTGCAGGTTGGCCCGGTCGCGGCGGATGCGCGCCTCGGCCGCGCGCAGGGCGGCGGTCTCGCGGAAGGCGTTGAGGGTGCGCACCACGGTGGGGATAAGGCGCGACATGTTGGACTTGAGCACGTAGTCGACCGCGCCGTTCTTGAGCGACTCGACCGCCAGTTCTTCGCCGAGCCGGCCCGATAGGAAGATGAAGGGGACGTTGGGGCATTCGCGCCGGCATAAGTCCAATACCTTCAGGCCGTCGCCCCCCGGGAACTCGTGATCCGAAAGGATGAGGTCGTAGTTCTGGCCGCGAAGGGCGTCGCAGAATCCGGAAAAGGTTTCCGCCCGCTTGATGGCTACATGCATGCCATGGGCGGCGAGCATGGCTTCGACCATGTCCGCGAAGAAGGGATCATCTTCCAGATGCAGGATGCGCAGGGCCGCCATGTACGGGTCTCGCCAGCAATTATAAGCAGGCGAATAGGCACTTATGGGCCGGGACGGACCCGGCCGTACGCACAGAGTGTGCGTGAAGCGAACTACGGCAGGATTTCCAGACGGGCGCGTCCGCGCAAGAGATCGCGCGCGGCCGCTTCGGGCAGAAGGGCGCTGGCGCCGGCATCCCGCCGTTCTTGCCACAAGATGCGGCCCCGGAAGTCCCAGATCCTCACCGAAGCCTTGGTGTTCCAGGCAAGCATGCGCCCGCTCAAGCTCACCGGGCCGAAACGGGCCGCGCGTAACGCCAGGCTCACCGAGGTCAGATCGATGTCCACCGTATGCACCAGGCATAGGGAAGCGCCCCCGTTGTCCATGCATAGGGTAACATCTAGGTTACCTCCTTGGGTGGGATTGGATAGCTGTAGGGAATCCCCTCCCAAGGCCGTGTCCGCGGACTGGACGGAGAGGGACCATTGGTATCGCAAGGGAGGCGAGTACTTGGAGGCCTTGAGGGCGGCGGAGTTGGTCACGGTGGGCCGGACCACGTAGGTCTTGGATCCCTTCCATTTCCCGGGCGCGGGTAGGGTGAACTTGGGATCGGGAATGGCTTCGCGCACCTTGATGCGGATGTCCTTCACGGCGGGGCCGCCGAAGTACTGGGCGCTGAACCGGAGTACGATCACGGAATCGGCGGAAACGCGGGGCGCGACGAAGCTCAGGGTATCGATCTCGGGATCGAGGATGCGGGGGCCGGGGCCCGAGACGACGCTCCATTGCCGCTGGGAAGCGCATGCCGCCGTTCCCGCGAGCTTGACCGGCTGGCCTTCATCCACGGTCAGGGACTCGGGGGCGATCTTGAAAACCGAATCGCAGGCGACTACGGAGAGCTTGGCCTCGCGGCTGGTATCGGCCCCGTAGGAGTTGGAGACGGTGAAGATGAAGATCGTCCCGTTGTCGGCCAGCTTGGCCGAATCGATGACCAGCAAGGTATCGGTGCCGATGACGGTGGCGCTACCCTTGCGCCTCCAGGCGTAGGTGAGGGGCTGGGCGCCCGCGACTCCGGCGATGAAGTACGCCCTACGGCCGGGGCCCACGGACATATCCAATGGTTCCCTCACGATGGTGGCGGCCTGCACCACGGTCAGTTTGGCCACGCGGGAATCCATGCTGCCATAATTATTAGCCACATGGCATTGGTACGAATTGCTATCGGCCATGGCGAGAGGGCCCAAAGTGAGAAGGGAATCCTTCGACAGGACCGTGGTGTCGCCCACGCGCGTCCACGCGAATGAGAAAGGCGCCGTGCCCGCGGCGGAAATGGATAGGGTGGCCTTCTGCCCCAAGGTGCCCACCACGTCGGCGGGTTGACGCGCGATCGTGGCCGGGTACTTTACGGTCAGAAGCGCGGCCCGGGTGACCGCGGCGCTTCCGAATCCGTTCGTGATGGTGCAGATAAAGGTGCCCCCATCGTATTTGCGGACCGAACCGGAGTCGAGGGAAAGCGTGGCCCCCTTGGGCAGGACGGCGGCGTCCCCCACCTTAGTCCAGGTATAGACGAGAATCCCGGATCCGTGCGCGGTTACGGTAAAGGAGGCGGTATTGCCCGCCACCACCGTGGTATCGGCGGGTTGGACGTCGATAACGGGAGGCACGTCCACGGTCAGTACCGCGTCCAGGGAAGGCGCGCTGCCTACGGAGTTGGTGGCCACGCAGTAATAATGGACCCCGTTCTGGGAAGCGTCGACCTTGTCGAAGTGAAGGCTATCCTCCTTGCTTAAAGTGGCGGTATCGCCCTGCACATGCCAGGCATAAGTGACGGGAGCCGTTCCGGTGGCCTTGGCCTTGAAGACAACGGGCAGCCCGGCGACGACCTCCTTGGAGGCCGGTTGCAGGGTAAAGGATGGGCCCGTCGGCGGGAAATTCCAATGGGTGTTGCCGCCGAGATCGTTGCAATTGGCTGTGGCCGTGCCCGCGGCCGCGCTTAGGCTGGCATCGCTTTTTCCGAGATCGGCCCAATCGGCATTGAGCGTACCGGCTGCCGTGGCCTTCCAGGTCGATCCGGGATTCAATCCCAGGCGCGCGGCCGACGTGCCGGACAATGAAATATTTCCCGCGGACTTGAGCTCTTTCCCAGCCAAACCGACAATGGAACCGGGAGCTCCATTGCGGACGATCAAGGAGTCGGTCGTTTGCAGATTGGACCCGTTCAGGTTCAGGACCCCTGCGGATTGCACGAAAGAGGCGGCGCTCAAGGCCACGCTGGATTGGGCCAAGTTCAAGGTGCCCGTTCCCGTGTGCTTGATGGGGCCCAGCTTCCAGGTTCCGACCGTGAGGTTCTGCACCTTGGGGGAGGCCGCTTGGAAATCCAAAGTGGCGCTATCCGCCGTCAACCCGTTAACCGGGTTTACGTTCAGATCCCCTTTGATGGCCCAGGTTCCTTTGCCCATATACAGATGGAGCTTATTGGTTCCGGTCCCGACGTCGGTGCGCAAGAGGCTGTCAGCAAGGGTAACGTCAGGGTTACCGATCCGGAAATCGACGATCCCGTCGCCTACTGTCCCGCTGAACTTTTCATCCCTGAGGATAAGGTTACCGGCCAAATTGATCGCTCCAGCGCCCACGGCGATGACGGCGCCGCTCGCGGTCAAGGGACGCGGCCACAGGATCAATTTGTTGAATGCCGCGGCCGGGGCGGTCGGGGGCGTGAAGTTCAAGGTCGTCGATGCCGCGCGCAACAGGATGGTGCCAGCCGCCGGGAGCGCGGCGACCCCGGAGAAATTCGCGTCCGCGGAAAAGGTAAGGGTATCCGCCGCGTCCAATCCGGTGATGGCGACTCCCGCTGTGGCATTCAGCCCAGCGAACTCCTGGTTGACGTTCCCGCAATTCAAGGACCCGCCGCTCAAGGTCAATAACCCGGCAGTCGTGGAAGTCCCGGCAAGGGTCAGGATGCCGGTCCCAGATTTGGAAATGGCCGGAAGCGTATCGCCCGCCAGGGGAGCCAGTTTCTGCGCGCCGTTCCCGGTAAATACGATGCTGCCGGTTCCCGCCGCAATGGACTTAGCCGCGGTGAATATGGCGCTATCCGAAACCGTCAGGGCCGAGGTCAGGAAATCGAAGGCCACCTTCGAGCTCTTGAAGACAACGCTCTTGGCGGCTAAAGGAGCGGTCAGATGGGCGTCCGACCCGGCTTGCGTCCCGGTACCGCCGCCGAAATTGAAATCCAAGGCCGTCGAGGTGATGTTGCCGCCGCCGGTGAAATCGTCGAACACGGCGGTGGAGGTTTTCGTCGTGGTGTGGGCCGTAACGAACAAGGCGATTTTGGAATTCGCCAGGGCGCCGGTCACGGTCTTCGCAACATCGATCTGGGTCCAGGCATTATTGAGGGCGGTCTTATAGTAGGCCGTTACCGAAGCCCCCTTCTTCGCCAGCCGCAGCCAGCAGGGGTACGATGCAAGGACCGAGGTGAGGATCTTGGTGTCCTTTTCGGAGTCTAGATTGCCGTTGTTGTCCGAATCCCATTGGAAAGTGAACCCATTTCCGGGCGTAACCGCCACCATCGCGAAGCCACCGCTGTCCGTCGTGGGAGCGAAGTTGTTCCTCATCAGGATGCCCGCTTTGGCCCAGACATCGGAACTGGTCGAATCTGTTTGGGAAAAGACCTCCACCGAAACGTCGAAATCCCCCGTAATATCGCTGCGGGTAATGCCCACGAACTGGTTGTCCGCCAACCAGACATCCTTGCCGCTGGCGCGCATGGTCAATTTACCCGGGTTGTCCGTGAAGCTGACGTAAGGATTTTGCGTATCGGTGAAATTATCCTGGTCCCGAGTCGTCCAAGCGGCGCCCAAGGTGGCGGCGGAAAAATCGTCATCGAGGGTTGAAGCCGGATAGCTCCCGCCTCCCGCGGCGCTGCTCCAATTGTACGCCTTCAACACATCGCCGCTGCCGCTACTCAGCAACGGCGCCGAAGGATTCCAGAAAAAGGTTTGGGCCGCCGCCAGCCCGGTCAAGATGAGCGGGAGGATTATGAAAAGGCGTGAAGCCGAATGGCCTTGCATCCGCATGAGAAAACTCCAAACTCCCATGTACTGGGATGCGCGCTCCGGCGCAAGCGAAACCCAGCGGCCGGCTAAAGCCCATGGATGGGTCTTGGCCGATCGCTCTCCGTGCGGTCCAGTGCACGGAACTAACGGTCAAATATAGATTTGCGGCCTCTCCGGAAGAAAAAAGATCGCGATCCGATGGCCCAATCCGTACGGGTCCGGGAAGCTGGGTTCCGAAATCGGGAGGTTAATACTGCTATAATTGGCCGATGCTTTTTTCTATCCGACCCGCGCCGTTTCTCTTCCTCGCCGCCTGCCTCTGGGGCCTTTGCATCCCGGTCATGAAGGCTTTGGCCGCCGAACAGGATTGGCTCGCGCCCGGCCATGGGAGCGCGGCCGCCTCCTTGGCTTCCCTGGCCGTCCGCTTCGGGATGGCGGCCCTGGCCCTGATGGCCGCCCTCCGCATCGCCCCCTGGCATCTCCGCCGGAAGGAGTGGGCCCATGGGGCCGCGCTGGCGGCCTTCACCACGGTGAGCATGTTCCTGCAAGTGGATGGCATCAACTATACCTCCGCCTCCACCGCCGGTTTCCTCATCGCGCTCTACTGCGTCCTGGTCCCGCTCTTCGCTTGGGCGGCGCGCATCCGCCGCATGACCCCGATCCTCGCCATCTGTTGCATGCTGGTTCTGGCCGGCATGGCCGTGCTCACGGATTTCCATCCGCGCGAGATGCGCCTGGGCCGGGGCGAATGGGAGAACATCGCCGCCTCCGGGCTGTTCGCTGGCCAGATCCTGTGGGTCGATCGCGTGCCCGCGGGCGAAGCCGATCCCTTCAAGGTTACCATCGCCCTGATCCTCCTGGTGGCCCTGGCTTCCGCGGCCTGCCTCCTCTTCATCCCCGGCGGGATCTCATTGCCGATGCGATTGCATGCATCCCCCCGGTCCTTTTTCCTGGAGGCGTCCTTGGCCCTGCTGGGCACGGCGCTTCCCTTCGCGCTGATGAACCGCTTCCAGTCCGGGGTGGGATCGGTGATCGCCGGATTCATCTACTGCTGCGAGCCGCTCATGACCGCGCTGGGCGCGTTCTGGCTGCCCGAGCTCTTGGTGCGCACCCCCGACTTATATCCCAACGAGCATCCGACCCCGCGCTTGCTCGCAGGAGGCGCGCTGATCCTGGGCGCCAATCTTCTCTTGTGGAAAGATCGCGCCCGACCCTTGGCCGAACCGGCGGTTTAGGCTCGTTCGGTTCATCCCTTTCAGCCAAAACCGCCGCTTTCCGGCATTAATCCGTCTCTTTCCGGCAATCCCGTCGGTTTTTCCTTGTCATGCGGCATAGGAACCTTTTTTTCGTAAATGAAAGACCGGGATCCGATTAATGGAGCCCAAGAGCCCCTTTATAATGGGGCAAGGAGGAAACATGAACGCAATTACCATGAAGCGAGCCGGAAGCTTGGCCGTTTGCCTGGCGTTGCTCGTCGGGTGCGCGGACATGAACGATGCCGGTAAAGGCGGCCTGATCGGCGCCGGGGCCGGCGGCGTGGTGGGCGGACTCATCGGCCACGCCACGGGCAATACCGCGGCGGGCGCCATCATCGGGGCGGCCATCGGCGGCGCCGGGGGCGCGGCCATCGGGCACTACATGGACAAGCAGGCCGAAGAGCTGCAGCGCGATCTGAAGGACGCGAAGGTGGAACGGGTCGGGGAAGGGATCAAGATCACCTTCAACTCCGGCATCCTCTTCGACGTGAATTCGGACCGGCTCAGGTCCGATGCCGAATCCAACCTGAAGAACCTGGCCAAGGTGCTGAATAAGTATCCGGATACGGAGATCATGGTGCAAGGCCATACCGATAGCACGGGCAAGGACGATTACAATCTCTCGCTTTCGGAGAAGCGCGCCGGCTCGGTGGGAAGCGAGCTCGTGGGCTCGGGAGTGAAGCGCGGACGCATCACCGAATCGGGCATGGGCGAAAAGAGCCCCGTGGCCGATAACGGCACCGCCTCCGGCCGCCAGGCGAACCGCCGCGTCGAAGTCGCCATCTGGGCCAACGACAAGCTCAAGAAAGCCGCTGAGGACGGCAAACTCGCCAAGGGATAACTCCCCCTCCGCAAGGATGCCGTCCGTCAGGATGCCCATCCCTCTGTCCACCCTCTGGACGGCGGCGCCCCCGGCCGCCGTCCACCTGCTAGCCTCCCGCCGCTCCCCGTTCGCGATTCCTGCCTGATTCGAACCTTCCTTCGATTGGCCCGCCTTTTGTTTTAGCCTCCTCGCGGGCATATCCCCAAGCGAAAGGAGGTCCCATATGTCCATTCCCACCCTCCCCCACGCCGCCCCGCAAGGTTCGCGGCCGGTCCGGTCGGTCGTCCCAGCAGCAATGCTAGGCGTCGTCGCGGCCGGCCTGCTCGCCTTGCCGGGGCAGGCGCGGGCGGATTCCTACGGCCATGCCGAGATCAGCCTCGGGTTCCCCCACGGTGCCGTCACCGTGGGACGAACCTGGGACGAACATCCCCGGCAAGTCGTGGTCGAGGAAGTCACGCACAAATACCCCGAGGCCGATGACGAGGCCGAAGCGGATGAGGACAACGGTGCCGTTTACGATAGCCAGTCGGATGACCCCGACGTGGTGATCGAAAGACACATCGTACGTCCCGCTCCGCCGCAGGTCACCGTCGTCGAACGCTACGAGGATCCCGAACCTTGCGATCACGTCCGCGTGATCCGCCGGGTCTACGTGGACCCTCCCGAATGCGATCGGCATGTCGTGTACTACGGGCGCCCGGCGCGCGTGGTGTATGGCGGCTCGACCGTGATCGTGGCCCATGGCGGCTTCGGCTGGCATGGGGGCGGCCATGAGGGCGGGCGCGGTTGGCATTCGGTCAATCGCGTTGTCGAGGGTTCCCATGGCTGGGGCGGTTCCCGAGTCGAGGGCGGCCCCCGAGGCGGAGGCCCACGCAACCTGTTCCCCGAGGATGGCGGCCGTCCCGTGCGCATGCGCGGCGTCAGCCATTCGATGGTACAGGTCGGGGCGCGTCCCCATTGATTCCTTGGGGCGGGCCTCCGGCAACGGGCGCCCGCCCCTTCCCTAGCGAACCGAGAGATTGACCGCCCCGGAACCGTTTCCTCCGGGGCCCCGGCCGGAGGCGCGGCGGGACGATACGAAACCGAAAGGATGGAGGATATGCGAAGCAGGATTGGGTTGGGCGCCTTGGCGTTGGCCGCGGCGCTCTCGACGGCGGGAGCCGAAGTGACCGGGGAACTGGTGTCCTTGGGGAAGAAGACCGGCGTGGGGGCGAGGGCCATCAGCTTGGGCGAAGCCTTCACGGCCGTGGCCGATGACTATTCGGCCTTGTATTACAACGCGGCGGGCATGACCCAGCTATCGCGTTCCGAGGTGGCGGCCAACCTCAGTTACGGTTTTTCCGAGAACCAGGCATCGCTGGACGGGGAAAGGTCCTCGCCGACCAGCCTGGAGACCACCAAGCTGAACGCCCTCACCATGGTCCTTACCGATGGGGGCCGGTGGGCCCTGGGGCTCGGCTACTACGTTCCCGTTTCTTTCGACGACCCGCTCGCCTACCGCGATGCCAACGGGAACGAGTACCTCTACGACGCGGAAGGCCAGATGGATCATTACCGCTTGGGTTTGGCCTACATGGTCAGCGAGCAGGTGAGCCTGGGGCTGGCGGCCAGCGCCGTATCGGGCCGCGAGCAATTGGAGATCCAGGACGGGAGCACCGCGCGTTACCTGGAAGATTACACCGGCTATAACCTGGAACCTTCCTTCTTGATCCATCTCTCCGACATGTTCAGCGTGGGCGGATCGGCCGTGGTGATGGAACAATTGCAACTCGAGGACACCTACCAGGAAAAGGGCGGCAGCCCTTTGGAATCGCAGTACGACATCCATCATCCCTTCCAGGCCAAGCTGGGCCTGGCTTTCCAGTCTGGGCTGACCCAGGTCTCTTTCGATTGGCACGGCGATTTCTGGAGCAGCTACAGCTACAATTCGGCGGGCGAAGCCTTCGTGCGCCATGACGTGCATTATCCCAACAAGCACACCTTCAACATCGGGCTGGAGCAGTACCTGGATAAGCATGGGCCCGCCCTGCGCCTGGGCTATACCTGGGAGAACCAGGACGACGAACGCCCGCAGCCGAACCAGGCCGATCCCTTCCGCATCAGCGCCGGCATCGGGTTCATGCCCACGCGCCGCGTAGGCCTCGACTTCGCCTACCAATACGCGAGCGGACATACCGTGCAGAACTCCCAGCCCGGAGGGCCGGAGAATTTGGCCATCGAATCCGAGGACCATCAGGTGATGGCTTCCTTGCGGTTGCGCTGGTGATGTCCCCGCTTCACCGACTTCGCGGGTGCGGCCTCAACCCTGATTGGTAAGGGAATCGACCAGGTCCTGCAATTGGCGGGCCTGGGAGGAGAGTTCTTCGATGGAGGCGGCGGTTTGCTCCGCGTGGGCGGCGTTTCCCTGGGTAACCGAATCGAGGTCGGTGACGGCCGAGTTAATCTGATCGATCCCTTGGGCTTGTTCCTTGCAGGCCGCGGCCACTTGCTGGACCAATTCGTTGAGCTTTTCCACGTTCCCGAAAATCCCGAGGACGAATTGCACGGCTTCGGAGGATGCGGCGACGCCGCCTTTGGCGTACTTCCGGGACTCTTCGATCAGGGCCGTCGTTCCCTTGGCGGCCTCGGCGCTCCGGCGCGCCAGCCCGCGCACCTCTTCCGCGACCACGGCGAAACCCTTCCCCGCGTCGCCGGCCCGGGCGGCCTCCACGGCGGCGTTCAGGGATAAAAGGTTGGTCTGGAAAGCGATCTCGTCGATGGTCTTCACGATGCGGGCGGACTCTTCCGAGGAAGAGCTGATGTTGGCGATGACCTGGGACATGCCTTGCATGCTATCCCGGCTTTTCTCCGCCGCCTTGCGTGAATCTACGGCAAGCCTCCCCGCCATCCCCGCGTTTTCGGCGTTGCCCTGGGTCATGGACGTGAGCTGCATGAGGGATGCGGAAATCTGTTCCAGGCTGGAGGCTTGGCGTCCCGCGCCGTCCGCCAGGGATTTTCCGCTCGCTTGCAATTGCATGGCCGCCTTGGTGATTTCTTCCGAGCTGGCCCGCACCCCGATCACGACCCGGGAAACCTTCGCCTCGATTTGGCGGATGAGGATCCAACTGATGAGCGAGAGCGCCAGCACCAACAATAGGCCCAACGCCACCTGGCCCGCGGTGCGGCCGTGCACCACGGCGGCGGCCTGGGCCTCATCCTGTTGGTTGCGGGCCGTGGCCATCTCGACCACCTTGTCGATTTCGGCCCGGTGATCGGCGTACTCCTGGCTGATTTTCCCATGCAGGATCGCCTCCGCCTTGGCGCGGTCGCCCGCGCGCAGGGCCGGGATGAAATCCTTTTCGATGGCATCGAGCATGCGCAGGGCAGGTTCATAGGAGGATCGTTGCAAGGTATTCTTGAGTTCGTCATCGGGAAGATTGGTCGCCCAGTAGGCATGCCGGTCCAAGTAGTCGGCCTTGAGATGCGCGGCCTTTTCCGAAAGCGCGGGAAGCCGGCTGCCGGTTTTGTCGTCGAACATGAGGAAGGCGGTGAGGTAAGCTTCCAACAGGTATTCCGGAGGCGGCAGGATATCGGCGATCACGTCCTTGTCTTGCACGATACGCTGGTAGGCTACGCCATTGATTTTCACTTGCCGCACGGTGTCGTAGCTATAGAGCCCGTACAGGGAAAAGAAAACCACGGAAACCCCCACTATGGTGGCGAGTTTGGAATTCGTGCTCGCGTTGCGTGAGAATCCCAGCATGGTTCGCCTCTTGGATCGGGGTCCGTCCGCGGGGAGTTACCCGCGTGTTACGGGCTGCTTGTATGGCAAGGGCCGTGCCAGCGGGCGGAATGCCGTGAGGAAAGGCCTCCGATGCCTTGGAAGAGGCCCGTCGAGGCGGAACCGGGACGATACGAGCCCATCGGCGGCCTTTGCCGTTGGCGAGGTTTGGATGGGAAAGGGGTGGCCAATTCCGGTTCCGACGGAAGCATGCTTGTGCTAAGGCCAATAGGCGCGGAAGATTGCGTGGGTTCCGGAATTGGCCGGTAACCGCATTTGACCAACCATATACCTCGATTCCGAACCCAATCGGGCAGCGGGAGAATTAACACGGTCCCCGGATACCGTATAGGTTAACTTCTACCTCTACCTTCCCCGCCGGAGCGCCCATGAATCCCGAAGACATCGCCCATTTGAAAAAAGCCGCCGCGGGGCTGGAAAGCGCACTGGAGATACTGGAAACTTGGCTCCAGTCCTCCAACGGGCGATCGGTCTACCAAGCCAGCCTCTCCATGGCGATCGCCATGCGACATCTCCACGATGCGGATCCCGAAATCCTGACCGCGAACGGGCGCAAGCGTATCGAGGAAGTCCTTCTCGAAGAGAAGCAGAGGGTGAAAACGGACCGTTTCCAGACCGGATTCTAGATCGGATTTAGGGCCTCGGACGATTCCCTGGAAGGCCATGATGGTTTTTTGGGAATGCCGCCGGACGCTAAGCAAAAGCAAAATCGGCGCATCGCGTTTGTCGGGCGATCTTACACCTGATCTCCTTTCCGGCATCGGATCGGCGGAAATCGCGGATATGGCCCGGTCGGGACCCTGCGCCGAAGTAATACATATTACATACGACGTCTTCCAAGATCACAAAGCAAGATCAGCATAGGGATTCCGGACCGGAAAATAAAAGCCGCCGCCGCGTTTTAAGCGATGCTAACGAGTTACGTTTGCGGCTCCTTCATTCCGGAAAGAGGTATCGGGGATGTTACATAGATTTTTTGGCCTCGCGGTCCTGGCGGGCTTGTCCGCGAGCTTGCTGGGCTGCGCCACGATGGCCAAGCAGCATGGTAAGGCGATATTCCTGCACGGTACCGAGGGCGAATTGAACGCCGCGAAATTCTACCTCGACGGCAACCCCGTCACCTGGTCCTACCTGCAGTATTCCGCCAGCGAGGTCTCGCGGACCTCCACCACCGTGACCTACAACGTCACCTCGCTACCCGCGATCGTGGTTCCGACGGAAAAGCAGTACTATACCCTCAGCGTCCAAAACGGCGCGGGGGAAACGAAGTCCGTACTGCTGAAGAGGGATTTGATCGGCGGATACAAGTTCGTCCTGTACATCGATCTGTTCATGACCATGGGCATCGGCGACGTAGTCGATACTTATTCGGACAATCTCTTCGGCCTTCCCGAATTGGACATGGATAAGGTGGCGAGTTCGCAAGCCACCCAATATGAAATCGGGGCGAATCATGGCAAATGATTCCAGATCGGAAAACCGTTCCAGCTCCCGGATGCGATCGGGACCGCTCCGCGGCCTCGCTATCTACGCAGCCTTGGCCTTGCTGGGCGTTTCGCTTTCAGGATGCGCCACCCTGGTCCGGGGCCGGTACAACCAGGACGCGTTCTTCCCGACCAAGACGGGCGTGAATATCGTTTCGGATTCCACGGACAAGGATGCGAAGGTGATGATCAACGGCAAGGAAGCCGACGGCACCTTGATTTACGCAGGCAGCGAAAACGGCTCGCCGTTCTACGTCCGACGGTTCCTCTTGAAGAAAGCCTCCGACCCCATCAAGGTGGATATCACCACCGCGAACGGGACCCAAAGCGTTT
This sequence comes from Fibrobacterota bacterium, assembly GCA_019509785.1. Lineage (NCBI taxonomy): Bacteria > Pseudomonadati > Fibrobacterota > Fibrobacterota bacterium. Next base: position 112,202 of record JAEKLQ010000036.1, read on the forward strand.
CCGTGGAGCGCGAATCGGAATACGGCTGGTGGCTGGTGGGCGGTTTGTGGACCATCGTCGATTCGTTCACGGGCGCATTGCACACCTATGGCGACATCGTGGTGGATCCCGGCCCGGTCGCGGCTTCGCCCGCACCGCTCCCATCCGCCGCCCCGCAGGCGCCGACCCAGTAGGCGGGCCTCTTCGCGAGGCTGGCCTGTGCACGCCTTCGGCGCTAATGCCGGGTTTCGTCACGGCGCCCATCCGATTACCTAGCTTTTCGGGGCATGGGGCTTTCCGGACGCGTGCTCTTCGTCGCCGCCTTGGCCGTCGAAAACGCCATGGGGGCCCCTTCGCTGCTGGCCCCGGAAGCCTTCCGTTCCATGGCCAACTCCTCAATATCGGTTTTGCGGACCCAGCGCGAGTATCTGAGGGACTTCGACGAGGGCCAGGCGGACGCGACGGGGCATTGGTTCTTCTACTTCGATCTCCGTTATGCCTTGCCCGAAACCGAAGGCGCACGCATGCGGATTCCGACCACGGTCGGGGAAATGCAAGGCGAATTGAGCAGAGGCGCCTTGGGATTCCGCGTGGCCTACCTGCAAGGCGAATATGCCTTCGGCCTGTATGACATAGCGGAAAGCTTTTCCTTGTCCCCGCCGCGGGCCTGGAATCCGGCTTTTCTCCGTTACTACGGAAAGGATTCTTCCGGCGCCGCGGACGAAATCGCCTGGAGCCAGGAGTACCAGAATTTCGCCATCACGCTGGAACGCGCCGATCATTTCCGCATCGCCGCAGGCCTCTTCGATCGCAGCTTTCCGCTTTTCTCCGGCGCGGGGGAAAACGCGCAGTTCGCGCTGGTGCCCGGCCCCGACTCCGCTTCGGCATGGCAAGGATCGCGCGACCACTTGCAAGCCTTCCTCGACATCGACGTGCATGGCTACGGCTTCTCCACGCTCTACACGCTAGGGCAAAGCCTGGATCTCATCGGGCTGCGGAAACGTTGGCGCTGGGGCGAAGCCGAGTTGATTCCCGCGTTGAATTACTTCCGCTATCGGCGCCGTTCCCAGATCGGGGCGGAAGCCAAAGGCATTTTGCCCTACCCGGCCCTCGAACTGGGTAGCGAAGCGTACGCCGATTCCCGCCGCGCATCGGATGGGGAACGCGGTTTCTTCGGGCATGCGTCCGCATCCATAAGCTATCGCCTCTGGCCTTGGAACCTTCCCGCCGGGCGTTCCCGCTTCCAAGTGGCCGCCAACACCTCAGGCGGTTGGTCCGATGATGCTTTGGAGAAAGGCGTTTGGGGGCATTCCGAAGGTTTGGCCTGCGACAACCTCCTGAAGGTCCTGCATTTTTCCCTCGCGCATTCCCGCAACGATCCCCGCGTCTTGCAGCAGATGCCTTTGCGCGGGGCGGACGTGTGGAGCTTCGACTTCAAATTCGCCTGGTGAGGCGGATCCCCCCTGTCCACCCCGTGGATGATTCCTCCTCAACGCCCGTCCATCTCGTGGATGGTATAGAAGCCCGACACCTTTTTTAGCGTGGAATCGGGCTTTTTCGCCTTGGCACGGCCCTTGATTAATATCCAGACAGGAAACGAATCCTGGAGGCGAAAATGAAACTCACCAAAGTAACCCCTAAGCTCAATCTCAAAATCGCCGGACTGGCCCTGGCCGGCCTTCTGCCCCTCGCCGCCCAGGCCCACGACGGTTGGGACCGCCGCGGCCCCGGCGCCAACGTCTCGGGCGAAGTAGAGGTGACCCATCAAATCCCCGGCGGCGTCATCACGGTCGGAGCCGTATTCGGCCGCCAGCCGCAACCCCAAGTGGTCGTGGTGCAGCCGGAGCGCCGCCCCGACGTGGTGGTGGTCGAAAACGAGCATGGCCGCGGATGGGAGCATGGTCGCGGATGGGAACATGCCCACAAGCGCGATCGCCAAGTCACCATCATCCACGAGGAACCGCGCCGCGAGGTCACCATCATCCGGCATGAGGAACCCCGCAGGACGGTCGTGGTGGAGCAAGCCGCTTGCGGCCGGCCGGGCTACACCCAGTCGCATGAGTGGAGCGATGGCCGCCAGGTCTCGGTAGACCGTCAAGGACCCAATGGGAATTACCACTACTACAGCGATGGCAACCAGGTCTCGGAGGACAAGCAAGGGCCCAACGGGAACTACCACTTCTACGAGGACGCGCACCAGGTGAGCGTCCAAGACAACCGGGACGGGCATCAGCGGAACGTATACGTCCGCAAGTAGCGGGGCCCGAGGCCAAATCACCCGCTTCGGCGAGGGCTTCTCCCCGGAAGCCCGGACCGGAGGCCGGTGGCCCCGAGGGTCTAAGGAGACCCCGAGAGCCCGAACGGCTCTCAAGCTCAAACGCCCTTCCCTCCCTCCGCCCGTCCGGGGCGGGGGGTTTTGTTATGTTTCGCGCGTGCGGATCCTTTTCGTTACCGCCGCCACCGCCGCGCTGCTTTGGTCCGCCGCCGCCGCGGATAAGGCCCCCATCCCCGACATCCGCGACAGCTACGGGGTCGCCCTCGCCGATTTCGATCAGGACGGCCTGCTCGACGTCTACATCGTCGGCTTCCGCACCTTGAACCGGCTTCTCATCAACAATGGCGACGGCACCTTCCGGGACAAATCCATCGCCGCCGGCGTGGGCGGCAACCTGATGCCGCAGGGCATCCGCAACCTCGAGCTGGGAGCGAGCGCCGCCGATTTCGACAACGACGGAGCCATCGACATCCTCATCTGCGGCTGGGGCGAATCCCTGGACCTTTTGAAGAACCGTAACGACGGCACTTTCTATTCGGTGGCCCGCCGCATGGGCCTGCAACGCGACGTCGACGCCAACATGGCCGTCTGGGGCGACGTGGATCGGGATGGTTGGCCGGACTTGCTGCTGACCAATGAGCAAGGCCCGCCGCGGCTCTACCGCAACGATCATGGCCTTCGTTTGATCCCCGTCCCGCTCGACTCGGCCGGCATCCTCCCGGATCCCGGCTCGCAGGGAGCGCTTTGGTGCGATCTCGATCTGGATGGGGATCTCGATCTCATCATCACCGGATGGCATAGGCCCTTGGCCATTTACGAGCAGGTAGCCCCCTTCCGTTTCCGGCAGGTCCCGTTGGGCTTCGATCTCCCGCCCGGCGCCCGTTGCAATGCCGTACTCCCGGGCGATTTCGACAATGACGGCGACCCCGACCTCTTGATCACGGTGCGGCAAGGGCCCAACTTGCTGCTGCAGAACCTCGCCGATCCGCCCAAGCTGGCGGACCTTCCCTCCGATTGGCATCCCGTCCCGAAACCCATCGCCTTCAAGGAGGTCGCCCGCGAGCGCGGCCTGACCGATACCCTCGACAGCTATGGCGGCGGCTTCGGCGATTTCGATGGCGATGGCGATCTGGATCTTTTCATCACCTCCCGCTCGGGAAACCATTACTACGAAAACGCCGGTGGGATGTTCCTCGAGCGCGAGCTGGCGGCCGTGGGCTTGGATGACGACTCTTCCACCTATAACACCGGCTTCATGTCCGGCGCGCTCACCCCGGCCAAGGGGAACGCCTTGGTGATCGTATCGCGGGACAGCGCGTCCTCCATCCTGGACGGATCCCCGCCGCAGCGCCGACGGCTCCTGGTTTCGCCGCGCGGCGTCCGGTCCAACGTCTTCGGCGTCGGCAGCCAGCTCAGCCTGTGGGAACGGCGCCCGGGGATAGGCCCGGAGGAATGGGCCCTGATCCAAAGCACGGAACTCCACGATGGCGAAGGGTATCTCAGCAGTTACCTGGGCCCCGCCACCTTCTACCCGCCCGACTCCGCCGAATTGCGCGTGCGCGTGCGCTTTCCCTCCGGCAGGGTTATCACGCGCCGAGTGGTCCCGGGCGAAGGCTCCATGGAGGTCTGGGAGAGCGGCTTCCTGGCGGCCGCCTGGGAAAAGGCCGCGCGCGCGGCCTACCATGGCCTGCGCGATCCGGTCCGGCGCAAGCAGATCCTCCTCTTCATCGCGGGGGCGGTCGCGGCCGTCCTGCTTTTGCGCGCCATCCTCAAGGCCATGGCGGCCAACATCGCCCGCAAGCGCTATACGACCGAACTGGTGGCCAAGAACCGGGAGCTGGAAGATCTTATCCGCGAGGTGGAACATACCCAGCGGCAACTGATCCACAGCGAGAAGCTCGCGGGCCTGGGCCAGTTGGTGGCCGGCATCGCCCACGAGCTCAACAATCCCATCGGGTTCATCTACGCCAACCTGTTCCAGATCCGCAAGTACCTGGACGGCCTTTCCGCCGGGCCGCTGGACGCGAAAGCCCGGGCGGTCTTGGCCAAAATCGATCAGGCCTTGCGCGAAAGCCAGGAAGGTTCCATCCGCATCCGCGATATCGTGCAGAACCTGCGCGGCCTTTCGCGGGCGGGAAGTTCCGAGCCGGGGACGCACCTGCGTAAGCAGACCTGCGATTTCAACCGGCTCATCGAGAAGAGCCTGCTATTGGCCCAGACCAGCTTCAGCAAGAACATCGCGGTGGAAAAGGAGTACGGTTCCATCCCCCCGGTGGAAGCCGATGAGACCCAGATCCAGCAGGTGTTCCTGAACATCCTGGTGAACGCGGGCCAGGCGCTCGGCGAGAAAGGGCATATCCGCATCCGGACCCGGGCGGAGGACGGAAAGGCGGTGGCCTCCATTTGCGATGACGGGCCGGGCATCAGCGCCGAGAACCTGAAGCACCTGTTCGAACCGTTCTTCACGACCAAGCCGGTGGGGCAAGGCATCGGGTTGGGCCTGCACATCTGCTATCAAATCATGCAGGCCCACCAGGGGAACATCGAAGCGCGCTCCCAAGATGGCCATGGCGCGGAATTCTTGGTAACGTTACCCATCTAAGCCACGGGAGCCTATGGATTCCAGAAAGCCCGCCATCCTCGTCGTCGACGACGAGCCCGCCATCGTCAGTAGCATCATCCGCTCCCTGGAAGACGACTACGAATGCCTGGGGGCGGCCAATGCCGCCGAGGCCCGCAAGCTTTTCGACGGCCGCGAGATCACCTGCATCCTTTCCGATCAGCGCATGCCGGGCGAGTCCGGTTCGGAGCTTCTGGCCTGGGTGAGGCGCACCCATCCCGATACCATCCGCATCCTCATCACCGGTTTTTCCGATTTCGATTCCGTGGTGGCCGCCGTGAACGACGGCCAGATCTACCACTTCCTGCATAAGCCTTGGGAGCCCATCCATCTGGAGGTGGTCATCCGGCAAGCGGTGCAGATGCATCAGCTCACGGGGGAGAACCGCCGCCTGCACGCGGAATTGCAGGCCCGCAATCAGGTCCTGGAACGGGAGAACCTCACGCTCAAGGCGGGCACCATCCAGGAGGCGGCCGCCTTCCGCGATCTGATCGGCGTCTCGGCGCCCATGCAGCGCCTGAAGGATAAGTTGCAAGCCCTGCTGAATTCCCAGAGCACGGTGCTGGTGACCGGCGAATCGGGTACGGGCAAGGAATTGGTGGCGCGCGCCCTGCACTTCGCCGGCTCCCGCAAAGACAAATCCTTCATCGCCCAGAACTGCGCGGCCCTTCCGGAATCGATCCTGGAAAGCGAACTGTTCGGCCACGTGAAAGGCGCCTTCACCCATGCCACCGAGAACCGGGCCGGCATCCTCGAGGGCGCCCATGGCGGCACCCTTTTCCTCGATGAGGTGGGCGACATGTCCCTCGGCATGCAGGCCAAGCTGTTGCGTTTCCTGCAAGAGGGCACCTTCACGCCGGTGGGCGGCCGCATCGAGAAGAAGGTGGACGTACGCGTCATCGCCGCCACCCACCGCGACCTCGAAGCCATGGTGAAGGACAAGACCTTCCGCGAAGATCTCTATTACCGCCTGGCGGTGGTTCCGTTGCGTACGCCCGCCCTGCGCGAACGCCGGGACGATATCCCGGTCCTGGCCGAGCATTTCCTCCGCAAGAAAGCCGCCAAGTTCGGGCGCCCGGCCCCGCGCCTCGCCCCCGAAACCCTGGCGCGCCTCGCCGCGCACAACTACCCGGGCAACGTGCGCGAGCTCGAGAATGCCATCGAATACGCCCTCAACATGGTGGGCGACCGCACCGTGGTGCTGCCGGAAGATTTGCCGGATCGGATCCAAGGCGCGCCGGGACCCGCGGCCCCCGCTGGAACCGCCGCCACGGCGCCCATCGCGCAATTGCCCAAGGACCTGATGCTGGACGAAGCGGTGATGGCACTGGAAGTGGAGTGGATCAACCGCGCCATGCAAGCCAGCGGCGGGAACATTTCCCAATCGGCCCGGGCCTTGGGCTTAAGCCGCCAAGGCCTCCACAACAAGCTGGCGAAGTACGGCATCAAAGGCGACGGCGCCGCCGATGCGGCCTGAAAGGGCCGGGCGGCGCGCTAGCCAACATCGATCCGTTTACGGCGAGCCATCCGCCGATCAGGGACCGCGCCTGCGCGCATTGCCCAAGCCGGGAACGAAATCCGGATGCAGGGAAACCGTGAGTGGGATCCCGGAACTCTCGAAGCTAGATCGAAAGACCGTGGATTCGCGATTCAGATCATAGCCTACTTGGAATGAGAGAGCGAAGGGGAGCCGACGCATGAAATGGAAAAGCCCGGTCAATTTCGCCCCGACCACAATATCATCCGAATCGTCGGCAAGAAGCCGGTATCGGTTATCCACGATCTGCTCATCGTACTCCCGGTGATGGTAGGATCCGAAAAATCCTCCGCCCATGTAATTCCACAATCCCAGCACGGGGATTTCCCCTATAAAGCCCTTGTACAACGGGAAGTCCAAGCCCGCATATCCGTCCTCGACGTTACCGCTCCGTCCCCCTCGAAAAAAAGTCACCGGTCCCACCGCGGGCGGATCCGCATCCACCGCGTGAAGATCGTAAACCATGATCTCGCCTGCCCATCGCGCCGTTAAGGTCAACTCCCTCCACAGAGGCAGGGTCTCCCGCAAGTAATAGAAAACGTCAGGCCCGAAATCCTTGAAATCAACGCCCCCCTCGACATCGGACATCCACAAAGGGTGGACCTGGTCATAGGCGTACGGGGAGTTGTAAGTGAATCCAAGGAAGATTTGCTTATCGAGTTCTTGTTGCGAATCGGACCAACCCTGCAGCACCTTATAATCGTTGACGGTGTCTTTCCCGGCCAAACGGTATTCCTTGAAATAGGAGGTGACTCGCATTCCCAATCCCGCGAATGAATTCGCGGGCGCGGGAAAGGGAATGTTCACGCCGGCGGAGAATACGTCGGCGGTAGTGACCAGGTCGAATTCCTTCCAGCCTTCGGGCTTCGGCAACCCATCCGTATTGAAATAGGTATTGGTCGCGGAGAGAGTGATACCCGCCGGAGTTTGCTGGTTGAAGTAACTGATCCCGTAGAGGTCATGGCTCGGCCCCAAGGCGCCCATCACGCTCAAGGTATGCAACTCCAGGGGATCCTGGAGATAAACGCTCGCGCCGAAAGCAGGCCCATCCAAGGTGGAAGTGATGAACGGGGCCAGATAGAGGGGACGGATTCCCAGTAGGGAATTATAAGTCCGCGCCATCTCGGGGCCCGGGTTTCCCTTCGACGGGAACTCCGGAGGCTTGGTCACGAGAAAGCCGGGCTTGCGGTAGACCGCTACCGTATCGCGCGGCGACGCCAAGGCCGTATCTTTCCCCGCGGCACGGCTCGGGTCCCCGGAATTGGCCGCGGCAATCGCTTTCATACTCGCGGAATCCGAGCCAACAGCGCTATCCGCTCCAACCGCGCGCTCCACGCTATCGATGCCATCCGCATCGGCCGTACTGTCCACCCCAGCCGCGCTATCCGCGGGCCAATGCATTCCGTCTCTCCCTTTCGAATCCGGCGGAAGCGCCGATGGAAACGGAGGCGGCGCGATCGCCACCGGTTGCAAACCCCAATGCCCAGGGCTTCCGGTCTGAACAACGGAAGCCGCGATGCCGCCGCCGGCGTCATGTAAGTAAAAGGTACCTAGGGGGAAGGTCGCAGCCGGCGCGATGCGTCCCGTGACGCGGTCCAACGCATCCACCTGCAGCAGGTTCCCGCGATCACGCAGCATGAGCACCCGGCCGTCCGGGGACTCCACCGGAAATTCGCCTACCGGGCCGTCCCGGTATACGGGCGCGAATCCGGCGCCGGGCGCGTATTCGTAAATCCCGGTCCTTCCCGCGGTATCCGTCGCGTTCAACAGCAGGCCGCGCAAGGAACGGGACAAGGCGTAAAAGCCGACCAAACTGTCGGGGGCTTCCTCCCGGCAAGCGGGCGTTCCCCGGCTCAAGTCGCAGGTCGCCAAAGCCTGGCGACCATGGGCGTAATGGGAGAAGGCCAAGCTATCCTTGCCGAGAAAGGCGGGATGGGCGGCGCCGTCGGAAATGAACATCTCCCCTTTGCCATGGATATCCGCCACATATAACCCCTCGCGGGGATCGCCATCTACGTCGCTGGAAGTGCGCACGAACGCGATCCGTTTCCCGTCCGGAGACAAATCGAACACCGGATTTACGGCCTGCGGTCCTAGGCGCCGAACGACGCCGGCCCGCGACTCGAAGAGCGCAACTAGGGGCTGGTCCATCTTCATTTGCCCCGTGAAGATGAAGGAGGAAGAGTCGAGGAGCTTTTCCTGAAAGACCACGTCGAAGCCGGGAACGCCTCCGCGCAAGGGCGAAGGGGCAAGAGCCCCGGAAGGAAGGCCGGCATGCACGGAATCGGAAAATTCCCGGTAGAGCTGGCGGATGGTCCGTCCCGATTCCGCATGCAGTGCGTCTTCCAATGGCAAAATGCTTGCCGTCAGAGGCGAGAGGAGCGCCTTGAGCTCGTTCCAGATCGGGATGACGCGCACGCGCGCCAACACCTTCGCGAGGAAGCGATCGCCTTGCCGCGCCGCCAGGAAGCGCACGAAGGCATGGCCCTGTTCGTAGACCAGCCTGCCCGTCACGGGATCATCCTTGGTATAGGTGGCCAAGTCCGGGTATGGCTCCAATGCCGAATTGTAGAGGACATGCGCGAAGAAGGTATTCCGCTTCGCATCCCAGGACTCCGCCTCGTACTGCGCCAAGCCTTCCATGAACCAAGCCGGAAGGGCCGCGCTCTTGTAGATCTCCGAATAGATCCCCAAGCCGGACTTGCGCAAGGCCAGGAAGGTGATCTCGTGGGTAAGCTCATGGGCGAGGACGCGTTTGAGCCAAGCGATGTCCCCGGAGGCCAGCACCTGCATCGGCCGGGTGAAGATGACGATATGGTGGCCCAACGGGGAGGAGAATCCGTTGGATTCGTCCGCGATGCCGGTCATCACCACGGTTATGATGATCCCGCGTTCGCGCATGCCCAGGTCGGCCGCTATCTTGGCGTAGGCTTCCTCGAGGAAGACCCTGGCTACGCGGGCCTGGGGCGCTACGTCGTCATGGAACAGGATTTCGAAATGCGCGGTCTCGAAGGTCTTCCACGGGACCGTGCGATTGCTGTTGGCGAAACCCGCGGAAGCGACCACGGCGAGCATCACCAGGAATCGAAGTAGGCTAGCGATTAGAGTGTCTCCATTTTCGGGCCACTCTAATTTGCCATTTTCCTAGGGGCCGTCAACAAGGGCCGAAGGTAGCCACTCAGACATC